>DATGFB010000072.1:0-6740 GCA_035309605.1 Jatrophihabitantaceae bacterium | reverse complement strand
CGAGGCCGACGACATTCATGTCGTCGCGGAAGCGCCCGACGGCTTGCAGGCGATCGCGGCGGCGCACGAACACACCCCGGACGTTGCGTTGATGGACCTGTCGATGCCGGTACTGGACGGGATCGCGGCGACTCGCCGACTGTCGGCCGAGCTGCCGCAGATACGCATCGTCGCACTGACGAGTTTCAGCGATCGGCAACGCGTCAACGACGCGCTCACCGCCGGCGCCGTCGGCTATCTGCTCAAGGACTCGACGCCGGACGACGTGCTCGACGCGATCCGCGCCGCTGCTGCCGGACACGCGCCGCTCGATCCGCGCGTCGCGTCGGTGCTACTGCCCGCTCGGTCAGGGACACCCGTCACCCAACTGTCAGCACGCGAGGTCGAGGTGTTGCGCCTTGCCGCAGAGGGCATGGCGAACAAGCAGATCGCGCGCCGCCTCGGCATCAGCGAAGGCACGGTCAAGGTCCACCTCGGCAGCGTGTTCCGGACCATCGGCGTCGCCGACCGCACGTCCGCCGCGCTGTGGGCGAAGGAGCATCTGCCCGCAACCTGACCGATCCGGCGTCCGCCATGCCGGTTCGCACTTGACGCAACCATTTGGTTGCCATAATGTTGCAACCGACAGATTGCCATATCTTTGGAGGACGTGATGGGCTTTCCGGATCGCATCGAGCGCACCGTCGAGATCGCGCACCCGCCGGCCGCCGTGTGGGCCGCGCTCACCACGCCGGACGGCTTGTCCGCGTGGTTCGGCCAGCAGGCCTCGATCGACCTGCGCCCCGGCGGCTGGGCGCAGATGAGCTTCGGCGACGACTTCACCGTGGAGATGCGCGTCGAGCGCGTCGAGGAGCCCTCGGTGTTCGGCTACACCTGGCCGATCAACGGACTGCCCAAGGACGACCCCCGGCGCACCTACGTCGAGTTCACCCTGCAGCCGGTCGCGGCCGGTACGCGGCTCACCATCGTCGAGACCGGCTTCGCGCAGTTGCCGCCGGACGAGCACGACAAGGCGTTCAGCGGCAACGCGAGCGGCTGGGCCAGCGAACTCGGCGAGCTCGTCGACTACCTCGATGCCGCCTGACGTCGAGTCCGTCGCCGAGCAGGTCTTCGCCGCGCTCGCCGATCCGACGCGCCGGGCCCTCCTCGCCGCACTCGCGGCGAACGGGCCGACGACGGCGACCGATCTCGCCGCGCTGTTGCCGATCAGCAGGCAGGCGATCGCCAAGCACCTCTTGCTGTTGGCGGACGCCGGCCTGGTGACGGCGGAGCGCGGCGAGCGGCGGCGGGTGCGCTACCGATTGCAGTCCGCGCCCATGCGCGTCGCGCAGCAGTTCCTCGCCGCACTCGCGCGTGACTGGGACCAATCGCTCGACCAGTTGACACGTCATCTCGACCGAATAGCCCGCCGAAGCGCAGGAGCGGAGGACGCGTGATGCTCGACCGCACGGGTGATCCGGTTGTCACGCGACGCGGCTCCGTCGCGCTCGCGGCGACGCTGGCCGTGGCGCTGACGTGCTGGGCCGTCGCGGTGCACGAGATGAGCGGCATGAACGACGGCGTCGCGACGCGGCTCGGCTCGTTCGGATTCTTCATCGGCATGTGGGTGCCGATGATGGCCGCGATGATGTTGCCGGGCGTGGCGCCGACGGTGCTGCGCCGGGCGCATCGCGACGACGGGATGGCCGGCCAGGTCATGTTCGTCGCCGGCTACCTCGCCGTCTGGACGGTCGCCGGCGTCGCCGTCTACTGGCTGTACCGGCCACACGGTGCGGTCGCCGCCGGCGTGGTCGTGATCGCTGCGGGGCTCTACGAGCTCACGCCCGTCAAGACACGCTGCCGCCAACGGTGCCGCGAGACGGTGCGGACCGGCGCGTTCGCGCTGTGTTGCCTCGGTTCGAGCGCGGGCCTGATGGCGGTACTCGTCGTGGTCGGCGTAATGAGCGTCGCGTGGATGGCGGTCATCGCCGCGGTTGTGGTCGCACAGAAGCTGCTTGCAGTCAGGCGCTCGATCGACGTGGTCGTCGCCCTCGCGCTCGTCGCACTCGGCGCGGTGATCGTCGTCGCGCCATCAGCAATACCCGGCCTCGTGCCGTCCATATCGGCAATGCCATCGATGTAGAACCGCCGAAGAAAGGAAGATCGCATGACCACTCACCAGATCGGGACGCGCGAGGAGTGGCTCGCCGCGCGACTGGACCTGCTCGCGGCCGAGAAGGAGCACACGCGCCGCGGCGACGAACTCGCGCAGCGTCGCCGTGACCTGCCGTGGGTGCCCGTCGACAAGCCGTATGTGTTCGACACAGATGAGGGCAACGCGTCACTGGCCGACCTGTTCCGTGGACGCTCGCAACTGCTCGTCTATCACTTCATGTTCGGCCCTGACTACGACGCCGGTTGCCCCGCGTGTTCCGCTATCGCGGACGGGTTCAACGGCTTCGTCGCGCACCTGGCCAATCACGACGTGATGTTGTGGGCGGTGTCGCGGGCGCCGGTCGCGAAGCTGCAGGCGTACAAGCAGCGGATGGGCTGGAGCTTCCCGTGGGCGTCGTCGGACGACACCGACTTCAACCTCGACTTCCAGGCCGGCTTCACCGAAGCGCAACAGCACGCGGGCGTCGCGGAGTACAACTTCGGCACGTACGACTTGAGCTCGACCGATCAGCTCGCCACGTTGCCACCGTTCATCGACTGGGCCGGCACAACCGGGACTGACTGGCCGACATACTCCCGCGAAGCGCCGGGCGTGAGCGCGTTCGCGCTCGACGACGGCGTCGTCTACCACACCTACTCCGCGTACGCGCGCGGCCTCGACGGCTTGTGGGGCATGTACCAGTGGCTCGACCGCACACCGCTCGGGCGCAACGAAGCACGCGGCGACGACGAACCGCTCAACTGGTTCCGGCGGCACGACGAGTACGGCGACTAGCTACTTCCAGACGCGCACGTAGTCGATGCGGGTCGTTCCGGGTAGCGGCGTCTTGCCGGGAATGAACGCGTTCGGTGCGACGCCCAGCGCCTGCGTCATCGCGATGAAGAACGGCTGGTCGAACGGCGCACTGCTCGTCGCAGGGTAGTCGGGGTTGTAGACGTCGGAGATGCACACGTTGCCGTCGTAACTGATCGTCATCGTGGTGGGTGTCCACTCGAGCGTGTACCGGTGCATGTAGTTGATGTTCTTGATCATGCAGAAGTCGTTCGTCACGTTCATGTCCGTGCCGGACAGGTAGTGGATGTACGGCACTGAACGGCCCGGGTACCTGCTCGCGACTTCGGCAACGTCGATCTCCCCGGACATCGGCCACGGCCCGTACTTCAGGTCGTCGTTCGGCCACAGCCACAGCGCCTCCTGCAGACCTGCGACCTCGGCGGCCGGAAACGCAGCGCGGAACTCGAAGCGTCCGTACAACTGGCTGAAGCTGCCGCCGGAGAACACCTCGCCCGCGCTGTACTGCGTGACGAACCCTCCGGTGGCATTGCCGCAGTAGAACTCGCTCGTCGTCTTGCGGGTCACGAGATGCAGGCTGCCGTTGCCGACGTACACGTTGCGCGGGCTGTCGACGAAGCAAGCCGGTCCACCGGTGGGCCCGGTCTGCACCGTCCACTTCGTCGTGTCGAGCTTCGAACCCGTGAACTCGTCGTCCCACGTGCATTGCCAGTAGCCGCCACCAGGCTTGGCGATCAGCGTGCCGCCGCAGTTGTTCTGGGTCGCGGCACCGGCGGTGGGGACGGCGACCGTGCACACGGCCAGCACGCAGAGCACTGCAACGGGCATGGCGGCAAGACGGCGTACGGGGTTTGCCATCGATTCGACCCTTCGGACCGGAACGCAGGGGGATGCGGCGGGTTGAAAGACGTGTGAACCGCGGCGCAGCCTAATGACCGCTTGGTAACCCCGCATCTCGAAGTAAGTACTTCGTTGTGCCTGAATTGGCATCCACTGGCGCCCGCATGCAGGCACTTGCCTGTTGTCCAGCTAACCCCTGGATTGCGGCGTCCCAGGCCCGCGCTGCCTGGTCAGATAGTGCTGAGATCGATGACGTACCGGTAGCCCGGGTCCCCCGCGGCGAGCTGGTCATACGCCTCGTTGATGCCGTCCACGCCGATCAGGGCGATGTCGGACGCGATGCCGTGCTCGGCGCAGAAGTCGAGCACCTCCTGCGTCTCGGGGATGCCGCCGATCATCGAGCCGGTGACCGTCAGCCGCCGGCCGGCCAGGGCGCCGCCGTTGATCGGGTCGCGCAGCGGCTCGATCGCGCCGAGGATCACGTACGCGCCGTCGCGGCGCAGCAGCTGCAGGTACGGGTTCAGGTCGTGCGTCACCGGGATCGTGCTCAGGATCAGGTCGAGGCTGCGTGCCGCGGCGCGGACTGCGGCGGCGTCGGACATCACGAGCACTGCGTCAGCGCCGGCCTTGAGCGCGTCCTCCGCCTTGCGGTCGGTACGGGTGAGCACCGTGACCTCGGCGCCCATGGCCGCGGCGAGCTTCACCGCCATGCTGCCCAGCCCGCCGAACCCGGCGACGCCGAGCTTGGTGCCCGGTTGCACTCCGTGGTGGCGCAGCGGCGAGTACATCGTGATGCCGGCGCACAGGATGGGCGCGGCCGCCGCCGGGTCGAGCGACGAGGGCACGCGCACGACGAATCCTTCGGTGACGACGAGACGCGCGGAGTAACCGCCGTAGGTGCGCGGCGTGGTGCCGTGCTTGTCGACGCTGTTGTAGGTGAACGTCGCGCCGTTCTCGCAGTAGTTCTGCAGTCCGTCGAGACACGATGCGCACACGCCGCACGAGTCGACCATGCAGCCGACGCCGACCACGTCACCGACCGCAAAGCGCGTCACGTCCGCGCCGACCGCGCTGACGCGGCCCACGATCTCGTGCCCGGGCACCGCCGGGTAGCGCGTGCCACCCCATTCGTTGCGCGCGGTGTGCACGTCGGAGTGGCAGATGCCGCAGTACAGGACGTCGATCGCGACATCGGTGGCGCCGACGTCTCGTCGCTCGATCGTCATGCGCTCGAGCGGCGCGTCCACGGCAGGAGTGCCCCATGCGGAAGTGGTGGTGGTCATGCCGTCTCCCCTATCGGTTCGGTCATTCGCTCGGCGAGCGCGCGCAGCGCCTTGCCGCGGTGGCTGAGCAGGTCTTTCGTGTCCGGGTCGAGTTCTGCGCTGGTCAGGTCGGTGCCGTCGGGCACGAAGATCGGGTCGTAGCCGAAACCGCCCGTGCCGCGCGGCTCACGCACGAGGTGCCCGTCCATCTGCCCGTGCACGACGATCTCGCCGAGCGGTCCGGCGAGCGCGACGGCGGCGACGAACGCCGCACCGAGCCGCTCGTCCGGAACGTCCGCGAGCTGAGCGAGGACGAGTCGCAGGTTCGCCTCGTCGTCGCCGTGCGCGCCGGCCCAGCGCGCGGACAAGACGCCGGGCATGCCGTTGAGCGCGTCGACGGTCAATCCCGAATCGTCGGCGATCGTCGGCATGCCGGTGTGCGCGTAGCCCTCACGCGCCTTGAGCAACGCGTTGTCGGCGAACGTGGCGCCGCTCTCGGGTACCTCGTCGTAGTGCGGCACGTCGTCGAGTCCGACGACCTCGAGATGCGGGACGCGCGGCACGAGGATGCGGCGCAACTCGGCCAGCTTCTTCGCGTTGCGGCTCGCGAGCAGGATGCGCATCAGCGCTCGAGCGCGGCCAGCTGCAGACGTGTCAGCTCCGCACAGCCAGTAACCGCCAGGTCGAGCAACGCGTCCAGCTCAGGTCGCGTGAACGGCGCACCCTCGGCGGTGCCCTGCACCTCGACGAACTGCCCGCTGCCGGTGACGACGACGTTCATGTCCGTCTCGGCCCGCACGTCCTCGTCGTACATGAGGTCGAGGCGAGGTTCGCCGTCGATCACGCCGACCGACACCGCCGACACGGAGCTGATCAACGGCGCCGGCTGCGCGAGCGCACCCTGCTTGTCCAGCCACGCCACTGCGTCCGCGAGTGCCACGTAGGCACCGGTGATCGCCGCCGTGCGGGTGCCACCGTCGGCCTGCAGCACGTCGCAGTCGATCGAGATCGAGTTCTCGCCCAAGGCGGACAGATCGATCGCCGCGCGCAGCGATCGACCGATCAGTCGCGAAATCTCGTGCGTGCGCCCACCGATGCGGCCCTTGACCGACTCGCGATCGTTGCGTGTCAGAGTGGCGCGCGGCAACATCGCGTACTCGGCAGTGACCCAGCCCAACCCGCTGCCCTTGCGCCAGCGCGGCACGCCTTGCTGTACCGATGCCGCGCAGAGCACCTTCGTGTCGCCGAACTCGATCAGCGCAGAGCCCTCGGCGAACTTCTGCCACTCGCGGCTGATGGTTATCGGGCGGAGTTGGTCCGGCGCGCGGCCGTCGGGGCGAGGCATGCATCGAGCCTAGTCAGCCGAAAGACAGGGCTCTGCGGCTGATGTTCCGGCCACCGGCCGGCGGTCGGGCCACAGCGAACCGACAGGCATCCCACACCCAGTGCTTCGGTTGATCGCAGGAGATGCCGAGGCGCGGCGGTCATCGTCTCTCGCGTGCTGAGGTTCTCCGCGCTGCGAGCGCTGGTACGGCGCCGTCCCTGGATCAGTGCGGGCGTTGCGGCCGTCGTCGTCGTGGGCGCGGGCGGTGGCACGTGGTGGGCGATGGTGGGCAGTTCGGCGGCCGCTCCGCAACAGCCGACGACCCGGCTCGTGGCCGCATCGCTCGCTACGGTGCGTCAGAACGTTT
>DATGFB010000071.1:0-2708 GCA_035309605.1 Jatrophihabitantaceae bacterium | reverse complement strand
GGCCGCACTCGTGCGCAAGTACTCCGACGACGGTTCGGGCGTCGATTCGGTGCTGTCGTGGGCAGGGCGCGCGCGCGAGCGCCTCCGCGAGCTCGACGTGTCGGACGAGGCGATCGCGGCGCTGGCCGCGGAACGCGACGCGGCTGCGTCCGACGTGATCGAACAGGCCCGCGCGATCACCAGGTTGCGGGAACGCGGCGCCACGCGTCTGGCCAAGGCCGTCACGAGCGAGCTCGCCGGCCTGGCGATGCCCACCGCGGCGGCGCGCGTGCTTGTGGGCCCACGAACCGCGTCCGGCGGTACGCACCGGGTAGCGGCCGGCAAGGGCGACCTCGTGGTCGGCGCGGACGGCGCCGATGACGTCGAGTTCCTGCTCCGGCCGCACCCGAACTCACCCGAGGTGCCGCTGGCAAAGGGCGCGTCCGGGGGTGAGCTGTCGCGCGTCATGCTCGCACTGGAGGTGTGCCTCGCGGGGACCGATCCGGTGCCGACGATGGTGTTCGACGAGGTGGACGCCGGCGTCGGCGGCCGGGCCGCCGTCGAGGTCGGCCGGCGGCTCGCGGCGCTCGCGCGCGACCACCAGGTCCTCGTCGTGACGCACCTTGCTCAGGTCGCGGCGTTCGCCGACCGGCACGTCGTGGTGGACAAGCCGGCCGACGCGGCGGCTGATCGGGTGACCTCCAGTGACGTTCGTCTCGTGACGGGCGACGAACGGCTGGCCGAGCTCGCGCGCATGCTCGCGGGTTCCGACACGGACACCGCTCGCCGCCACGCCGCCGAACTGCTCGCCGACGCCGCCGAACGGCTGCGCAGCGCGTCTTGACCGAGGCCGGCGGCCGAGTTCTTGATCGAATCGGGTGAGATCCGGGCGTGGCGGACACCGTCGCACTTACCGCCGGATGGCACGATAGGACGCCATGAGGCTTGCACCCACGCGCCGCAGCTCGGACGCGTTACCCGGCATCAGCGGGGTGGCGCGCCTGGACCGGCAGACCAACCGGTTGGTGGGGCGGCTCAACCCCGGCGACATCGCGATCATCGATCACGTCGACCTCGACCGGGTCTCGGCCGAGGCGCTCGTGGCCGCGAAGGTTTCCGCCGTGATCAACGCGCAGCCGAGCGTGTCGGGGCGCTATCCCAACCTCGGCCCCGATCGCATCGCCGCAAGCGGCATCCCGATCATCGACAACGTCGGGGCTGACGTGTTCGCCGCCGTCAAGGAAGGCACGAAGATCCGCATCGACGGCGGAACGGTCTTCATCGGGGAGAGTCCGGTCGCACAAGGCTCGCGACAGGATGTCGCATCGATCGCGGCGTTGATGGCCGAGGCGAAGATCGGGTTGTCCGCGCAGTTGGAAGCGTTCGCGGTCAACACGTCCGAGTACATGAACCGCGAGCGCGGACTGCTGCTCGACGGCGTCGGCATGCCCGCCGTCCGCACGCGGTTCGCCGACCGGCATGCGCTCGTCGTCGTGCGCGGCTACGACCACGCGCGCGACCTCAAGTCGCTCAAGCACTACATCCGCGAATACCACCCCGTGCTCGTCGGCGTCGACGGCGGCGCGGACGCGCTGATCGAAGCCGGGCTCACGCCGCACATGATCGTCGGTGACATGGACGCGGTGTCCGACGCGGCACTCGCAAGCGGCGCCGAGGTCATCGTGCACGCCTATCCGGACGGCCGGGCACCTGGTTTGCCGCGCGTGCAAGACCTCGGCATCGAGACGGTCGTGTTCCCGACCTCCGGCACCAGTGAAGACATCGCGATGCTGCTCGCGGACCAGAACGGTGCCGCACTGATCGTCGCAGTCGGCACGCACGCGACCTTGACCGAGTTCCTGGACAAGGGACGCGCCGGCATGGCCTCGACGTTCCTCACCCGCTTGCGAGTCGGCAGCAAGCTCGTCGACGCACAGGCCGTGGCGCGGCTGTACCGCAGCCGCATCTCGACGGCCGCCCTGCTGCTGCTCGTGATCGCGGCGCTCGTCGCGATCGTCGCGGCCCTGGCCGTCTCCGACTCGACCAGCCACTACCTACATCACTTCGTCAACGGTTGGGACTCCTTCACCAGCTGGGTTCGGGGCCTTTTCTCGTGATCTCATTTCGCTACCACCTCGTTTCGATCATCGCGGTGTTCCTCGCAGTCGCGCTCGGCATCGTCATCGGCACCACGGCGCTGAACGGGCCGATCACCACCGATCTGCGCAACCAGGTCAACACGCTCAAGAACGACCGCACCAACCTCGCGCAGCAGGTCAAGTCGCTGCAGGGCCAGGTCAACAACGCCGACGCGTTCGCCGACACCTTCGGCTCGTCCGTGGTCGCCGGAACGCTGTCGAAGCAGAGCGTGCTCGTGGTCACGATGCCGGGCGCGAGCAGCACGACGCGCGATGGCGTGTTGCATGAGATCACCGCGGCCGGCGGCAAGATCGCCGGCAACATCGCGCTCACCCCGAACTACATCGACCAGCGCCGCAGCAGCGACATCATCTCGCTCGTGACGACCGACCAGCCCAACGGCCTGACGCTGCCGCTCACCAACGATCCGGCTGCTCTCGGCGCCGCCCTGCTCTCGTACGTGTTGCTCGGCAAGGGCAACGCGACCGACCTCACTCAGGTCGTCAGCGCGTTCGCGCAGTTGCACATGCTGTCGGTCGAGTCGAACGTCGTACCGTCGACGAACGTGGTGATCGTGGGTACCGGGACGA
>DATGFB010000070.1:0-6146 GCA_035309605.1 Jatrophihabitantaceae bacterium | reverse complement strand
TCGTCACCGCCTACTACGGCCGGGTGCGCCCGGATCGCATCGCGCGAGCCCGGCTGTTCGCGCTGCTCGCTCAGTACGCGTGGACGCTCTGGGCGTCGATCCAGGACGCCGTCAGCAATGCCGAATTCGACTTCTGGTCGTGGGGCATGGAGAAGTACGAGCGGGCAGTAGACACGTTCGACAGCCAGGAGTTCGGACGTCTCGTCAAGGACGCGCAACAACCAACCTGAAATCGAGGAGAGAACGCTGTGGCCACAACCATGCAGCTCGATGAGGACGAAAAACGGCTCGCCGAGCTCGGATACAAGCAGGAGCTGAACCGCAGCTGGTCCGGCTTCTCGAACTTCGCGATCTCGTTCTCGATCATCTCGATCCTGGCGGGCTGCTTCACCACGTTCTTCGCCGGCTGGAACGGCGGCGGCCCGGCCGCCATCGCCTGGGGCTGGCCGATCATCGGCGGGCTCATCCTCGTCATCGGCCTGTGCATGTCCGAGTTGGTGTCCGCGTTCCCGACGAGCGGCGGAATCTACTGGTGGGCGTCCAAACTCGGCGGGGCGAAGGCCGGTTTCTACACCGGCTGGCTCAACCTCATCGGGCTCTTGGCCATCGTCGCGTCCGTCGCCTACGGATGCGCCACGTTCTTCGACCTGACGCTCGACACGTACAGCAAGTCGTGGGCGAGCCACTACAGCCTGAACCGCGTTTTCGTGATCTTCGCGATCATTCTCGCGCTCGCGGCGCTGATCAACATCTTCTCGAGCCAGTTGCTCGCCGTCCTCAACAACGTTTCCGTGTGGTGGCACGTCGCGGGTGCGTCGACGGTCGTGCTCATCCTGCTCATCGCGCCGAAGCACCACGCGTCGGCGAGCTCAGTCTTCACGCACACGGTCAACAACACCGGATTCTTCAGTGGTCACACCGGCGGCTTTGCGTTCTTCCTCGGCGTCCTGCCGCTGTCGGTGATCCTGACGCAGTACACGATCACCGGCTACGACGCGTCGGCGCACCTGTCCGAGGAGACGCACTCGGCCGCCGACACCGCTGCCAAGGGCATCTGGCGCTCGATCTTCTACTCAGCCATCGGCGGGTGGATCCTGCTGCTCGCGTTCCTGTTCGCTGTGCAGGACGAGAAGGCGGTCACCACCGGCGGCGGCGGGGTGGCGATCATCTTCAGCCAGGCGCTGACGGTCAACTGGGCAAGCTTCGTGCTCGCGATCTCGACGCTCGGTCAGTTCTTCTGCACGGTCGCCTGCATGACGAGCACGACCCGCATGCTCTTCGCGTTCAGCCGCGACGGTGCCGTGCCGGGTGCGCAGTACTGGTCACGCCTGAACCGCAACCGCGTACCGGTGTACGGCGTCATCGCGTCCGCCGTCGTGGCGCTCTTGATCACCGCACCCGCACTCGTGAAGGTCGACATCAACGGCGCACCGGTACCGGTTGCCTTCAACGCGGTCGTCACGATCGGCGTCGTGGGCCTGTACCTCGCGTTCGCGATTCCGATCTTCCTTCGCTGGCGGGCGCGCGACAACTTCACGCCGGGTGGCTGGACGCTCGGCAACAAGTACAAGTGGATGTCGCTCGTCGCGGTCGGCGAGATCGCGATCACGTCGTTCATCGCGCTGCTGCCCACGTCGAACCTCGGCGCGCCCTGGTACAAGCACTTCGGCTGGAGCAGCTTCAAGTACGTCAACTACACGCCGTTGGTGGTCGGCGGCGTCCTGTTGCTGCTCTGGGTGTACTGGCACGTTTCGGTGAAGAACTGGTTCACCGGGCCGAAGCGCACCGTCGACCTGCCCGAAGGTGTGTCAGCGGCGGATGAGATCGAACTCGAGCACCACGGCAAGACGGCGCACGCCGCCGACTAGCCGAATCGCTGAGGAGGACTCAGGGGGAATTGTCGACGGGCGTCAGTGCCGCGTCGCGCCAGTGGGATTGTGCGGCGCGGGGCGACGCCCGCCGATGTAGTACTCGAACAGCAAGCCCCCGACGGCGAACAAGATGCCGAGCACGCCGAGCACGACGATCCACATCTGCACGAACGCGAAACCGAAACCCGTGACAGCGGCGCCGCCGGCGATGGTGATCGGCCAGTAGCTGCCCGGGCTGAAGAAGCCCAGCTCGCCGGCGCCCTCGGCGATCTCGGCGTCGTTGCGGTCTTCAGGCCGCGGATCGATGCGGCGGGACACGAACCAGAAGAACGAGCCGGCGATCGCGGCCAGGCCACCGGACAGGATGAGCGCCGCGAGACCCGCGACCTCGACGTGGCCCTGGTCCTGCTTCGTCCAGATCGCGTAAGCGATGGACAGCAGCCAGCAGAACGTCGCGATGCCGAGGAACAGCCGAGCTTCGACCTTCATGTCAGCTCCCGCTCGTCGTCGCAGCGCCGCCCTTGGTGCGGTCGGTGTTGAACGGATGAGTCGTCGTCGCGTACGGCGACTGGCCAGGCATGGCGATCGCGAGCGCTTTGGACTGGCGCGACGGGTCGTCCGGGCCGATCTTCGACAACGCGGCGAGGTAGGCGGTGAACACGTCGTCAGGGACGACGCGCACTTCGAAGTTCATCTGCGAGTGGTAGGTGCCGCACAGTTCGGCACAGCGTCCGACGTAGCTGCCGACCGAGGTGGGCGTGAACTCGAACTGGTTGTCGCGCGAGGTCGAGGTGGTGCCGTACGGAATGACGTCTCGCTTGAACAAGAACTCAGGCACCCAGAACGAGTGGATGACGTCTTCGGAGTGCTCGACGACGCGGATGGACTTGTTCACCGGGATGACCAGGATCGGGATCTCGTCGCTCGAGCCGACCGTCGACAGGTACAGCGGCGTGTTGTCGTTGGTGCCGCCGGTCGCGCCGCACGAGTACGACGCATTGCTGGACGCTTCGTCGCAGGTCTGACGGTTCGCGAAGCCGAGTCGCTCATCGGACTGCTTGCTGCTCGCTGCGAGCGCGTTCGTCACTCCGGGATACTGCTCGACCACCGCGTGGCCGGACGAGTCGAGCACGGTGTGGTACTCGAACTGCCAGTTCCACTTGAACGCGTCGACCTGGATCACGACGTCGGGGTTCTTGGTGAGTGCGTTGACGTTGTTCTCGACGACCACGGTGCGCCAGAACAACCCGGCGATGATGAGGAACGGGAAGATCGAGTACGCGATCTCGAGCGGCAGGTTGTACTTCGTCTGGCGCGGCAGCTCATCGCTCTTCTTGCGGTAGCGGATGCAGCACCAGAAGATGAGGCCCCACACCAGCACGCCGACCGCGAGTGCGACGACGCCTGCCCACGTCCAGAAGACGCGCATCTCGGTGGCCTGCTTGGTGACGCCCGTGGGCCAGCCGAAGCGCAGGTTGCGCTCGACGTCCTTGGCCGAACAACCCGACAGGATGAGGGTGAGCGGTGCGACCACCAGGGCGAGCCGGGCCCCGCGGCTCCAACGACGACGACGCACCCGAACCCGCCTTTCCGACTTGTCCCTGGAACGGTTCGGAGCCTACTGGACCTGATGCGCGTGAGCCCTCGCGGGCTACCGTCGAGCCCGTGCGCGTCTACCTCGACGCGGCGGCCGGCGCGCCGCTGCACCCGGTCGCGCGCGAGGCGTTGCTCGCAGCCCTCGACGACGGCTGGGCCGACCCCGGCCGGCTGTCCGGCGAGAGCCGCCGCGCGCGCCTGCTGCTCGACGCGGCGCGTGAGTCGCTGGCGCAGTCCATCGACGTCCGTCCCGACGAGCTGAGCTTCGTCGCGAACGGCACCGCGGCGCTGCACGCGGCAGTGCTCGGCACGCTCGCGGGCGCGCGCAGCGCCGCCGCGCACCTCGTGCACAGCGCCGTGGAGCACTCGGCGGTGCTGCACGCCGCGCAGGTGCACGCGAGCGCCGGCGGCCAGGTGACGTCGATCGGCGTCGATGCCAGCGGCCGCGTCGACTTGGGGAGTTTTCTTTCAACCTGTCTGAAGAAATCCTCCCCAGGTGGGGTGGTCGGGGCGCTGCAGGCGGCCAACCACGAGGTCGGGACGCGTCAGCCGGTGGCGCAGGTGGCTTCCGGCGCGCCCGACGTCCCGCTCGTCGTCGATGCAACTCAGACGCTCGGTCACGACGACGTGCCGGAGGGCTGGTCGGTACTGGCGGCCGACGCGCGCACCTGGGGCGGGCCGACGCTCGGCGTGCTTGCGGTGCGTACCGGAGTGCGATGGCGCTCGCCGTATCCCGAGGACGACCGGGAGTTCGGCCGCATCCCGGGCGTACCCGACGTCCCGGCTGCCGTGGCCGCCGCGGCGAGCCTGCGTGCTGTGCTTGCCGACCGCGACGCGGAGGCCGAGCGCACGTCGGCCCTCGTCGCGCAGATCCGCGACACCGTGCCGCAGATCGTTCCCGACACCGTGGTGCTCGGCGACGCCGACGACCGGCTGCCGCACATCGTCACGTTCTCCT
This sequence comes from Jatrophihabitantaceae bacterium, assembly GCA_035309605.1. GTDB lineage: Bacteria > Actinomycetota > Actinomycetes > Mycobacteriales > Jatrophihabitantaceae > DATGFB01. Next base: position 1,721 of record DATGFB010000070.1, on the reverse strand, counting down.
GCCTGTACGTCGACGGCGAAGCGCTGCTGACAGAGCTCGACCGGCTCGGCTTCGCCGTCTCGTCCGGCTCGTCGTGCACGTCGTCGACACTCGAACCGTCGCACGTGCTCGTCGCGATGGGGGCGCTGACGTCGGGCAACGTCCGCGTCTCGCTGCACCCCGGCGTCCGCGCCGCGGACGTCGACGCGTTCCTGGCCGCACTTCCCGGCGCGGTCGCGACGATTCGTGCGCAACTGGGAGCGGACGGACTGTGATTCTCGATTGCCGAGGCCGGCGCTGCCCGCTGCCGATCCTCGATCTTGCGCGGCATATCGGCGACGTCGCGGTCGGCGAAACCGTGACCGTCGAAGCCGACGACCCTGCCGCAGGACCGGACGTGCGCGCGTGGTGCCGGATGCGCGGGCACGACTTCGTCGGCGCGCAAACGGCCGGAGACGGCACGCCGAGCTACACGGTGCGGCGCGCCCGCTGATTCGGCACCGGGAATACTTGGCGACGTGTGTGGACTGATCGGCTTTCTCGCAAGCGACGGCACGGCCGATCAGGTTGCTTCGTCCATCGAGCGATCGCTGACGGACATGCGGCACCGCGGCCCGGACGAAGGCGGCGTCTGGACCGACGCCGACGTCGCGATCGGGTTCCGCCGCCTGTCGATCATCGACATCGACCGTTCGCACCAGCCGCTGCCCTGGCTCGGCGGGCGCTACCACCTCATCTTCAACGGCGAGATCTACAACTACCTCGAATTGCGCGAGCGGCTCGCGAAGGACTTCGGCGCCACGTTCGAAACCGACGGCGACGGTGAGGCGATCGTCGCCGGATACCACTACCTGGGCGAGAAGGTCGTGCGCGAGCTGCGCGGCATGTTCGCGTTCCTGATCTGGGATGCGCACGAGCGCGTGCTCTTCGGCGCCCGCGACTGGTTCGGCATCAAGCCGTTGTTCACGTACAGCGACGAGCGCGGCACGTTCTTCGCGAGCGAGAAGAAGTCGCTGCTCGATGTCGCCGCGCCTGACGTGCACACCGACGTCGACACCACTGCGCTGCAGCACTATCTGACGCTGCAGTACGTGCCGGAGCCGGCGACGATGCACACCGCGATCCGGCGCGTCGAGTCCGGCACGTACTTCACGTTGCGCCCTGGCGAACCGCTGCACACGCGCCGTTATTTCCACCCGGACTTCGCGATCAAGCCGGTGCCGGAACCGGACAAGCTGTTCCGTCAGATCGCCGAGGCGCTCGAGGACTCCGTCGAGAAGCACATGCGCGCAGACGTCACCGTCGGCTCGTTCCTGTCCGGCGGCATCGACTCGACAGCGGTGGCCGCACTGGCGAAACGGCACAACCCGAAGCTGCTGACCTTCACGGCCGGCTTCGAGCGAGCCGGATACAGCGAGGTCGACGTCGCCGCCGAATCCGCCGCGGCCATCGGCGTCGAGCACATCGTCAAGGTGGTCAGCGCCGACGAGATGATGCAGGCCCTGCCGCTCATCGTGTGGTACCTCGACGATCCCGTCGCCGATCCCGCGCTCGTCCCGCTGTACTTCATCGCCCGCGAGGCGCGCAAGCACGTCAAGGTGGTGCTGTCCGGCGAGGGCGCCGACGAGCTGTTCGGCGGCTACGGTGTCTACCACCAGCCGGGCGTGGTCCGGGCCGGCCGGGCGCTGCCCGGCTGGGGGCGCAGCACGATCGGCCGGGTCGCCTCCGAGCTGCCGGCCGGA
>DATGFB010000069.1:0-2638 GCA_035309605.1 Jatrophihabitantaceae bacterium | reverse complement strand
GAATGGCCGGGCAGAGTGTGGACCTGGTCCTTGCTGCCGGGCCCGGTCGGCGACGATGTCTTCGGTCAGCTCGATGGCATTCTCCGCGCGCTTGACCGCTGCGGTGTCGCCTCGACCGGCGTTCTGGCGATCGCCCCATGTTCGTTGCCAAACCGTGCACGCGGCCCTGTCGTCACCGTCGGGTTCGACGAGGTTGTCGGCGTTCTCGACGACCAGCTTCGACGCCACCGAATGCGTCGCGTACCACGCGTGAATCTGTCTGCGGACTGGACAGTGACGGAGCGCAGCGGCGACCGGCAAAGAGATCGCACCGCCGAATCGCTGCTGACGCTCGGTGCCGGCGGCCTCGGAACGCGTGGGGCCGTCGAGGAGACACGTGTCGGCGTCGTCCCTCTCGTCGTGGCGGCCGGTGTCTACACGGGCAGCGGGCCGGCGGAGCATCTGCTGCAGGGCCCCGACTGGACCGGCCTGGCGTTCAGGTGCGACATCGACGATGACACCCGAACGCTCGATCTGCGCACCGGTTGTCTCGTGCGAACCGGCCACGCTGTTGACGGACCGGTGCACACAATTCGCTTCGTCAGCATCAGCGAGCCGGGGGTGATGGCACTTCGAGCCGAGGCGGCGGCCGGTGATATCGGGCCGAGCGCCTTGTTCCGGGTCCCGCCCGACGCGCAGGTCACGACCGGTTCGCTGACCACGTCGCGCGAGTGGGCACGCGCGTCGTCCGATCGAGGCGGCGGGATCGCCGCTGTCGGCCAGCAGCACGTGGGCAAGGACGGTGAGATTCGCACAGTCGAGCGCATTGCGGCATACACGTGGGACGCACGAAGGCGGCCTCGCGTCAGTAGTGCAACGGCTCGCCTCGAACGCGCACGCGGACTCGGATTCGATCGGCTGTTCGCAGAGCAGCGCGCCGAGTGGGCTCGGCGGTGGGAGCACGTCAACGTCGTCGTTCCCGCCGACCCGGAGACGCAGCTCGGCGTCCGATACGCGCTCTTTCAGTTGTGGACCAATGCATGCCGGCACAGCGAGCTCGCGCTCGGCGCACGCGGTGTATCCGGATCCGGATATGCAGGGCACGTGTTCTGGGACATGGACGCGTTCGTGATCCCGGCGATGTGCAGCATCGATCCGCCGTCGGCGACGGCCATGGTCAACTACCGCCTCGCGCGCCTCGATGCGGCCCGCGCTGCCGCAGCGGCCCTCGGGCATCGCGGCGCGCGCTTTCCCTGGGAGTCGGCCAGCGAGGGCACCGACGTCACGCCTCGAGAGGCGCAGCTGCAAGGACGCACCGTTGCCATCCGCACCGGCCTTCTCGAAGAGCACATCACCGCGGACGTCGCGTGGGCCGCGCACCGGGTGGCCAGGTGGCGGGGTGACATCGTCGACGACCCCATGAGCCTCGTCCCGTTGCTGACCGAGACCGCGCGGTACTGGGCATCGCGCGTGCGGGTGACCAGCGACGGACAGGCACACCTGTTCGGCGTGATCGGGCCGGACGAGTACCACGATGCGGTTGACGACAACGCCTACACGAATGTGATGGCGCGGTGGAACCTGCGCGCCGCCATCGCCGCCGCGGAGCGCACGGGTGGGCCCACCGCCGAGACCGCGCGGTGGCGACAACTGGCAGATTCGTTGGTGGACGGCCTGGACGCGGTCACCGGCCGCTACGAACAGTTCGCGGGTTACGACGAGCTCGAGCCACTCGTGATGCGTGACGTGGCAGAGCCGCCGGTCGCTGCCGATGTCCTGCTCGGCCACGACCGGGTAGCAGGATCTCAATTGATCAAGCAACCCGACGTGTTGATGTTGCATCACCTCGTACCGGACGAGGTTGCCCCCGGATCGCTGGCCGCAAACCTCGACTTCTACGCACCGCGAACGGCACACGGCTCGTCGCTCTCACCGACGGTCATGGCCTGTCTGTTCGCGCGCGCGGGACGCACGCGTGATGCGCTTGCCATGCTCAGGATGGCGCTGCGACTCGACGTCGGCGACACCACGGGCATGGTCGCTGGTGGACTGCATCTAGCGAATCTGGCCGGTATCTGGCAGACGATGTTGAGCGGATTCGCAGGAGTCTCCGTGACTCGTGGCGTGCTGCATATCGATCCGCGGCTGCCATCCGAATGGCCGCGTCTGGAGATCCGGTTCCGCGCGCTACGCAGGCGCATCGGCCTCGTCATCTGCGACGACTGCGTCGACATCACGACCGACGGCCCGGTCGAGGTGAGCCTGTCCGGCGGCGCCGTCCGCATGGTCGAAGCGACCGCACGCCTGTGCCGTGAGGAGTCGCCGAAGGCGAAGGGACATTGACAATGGCCCAAGTTCTTGCCGTACGTCGCGCCTTGCACGTCGATGATGTGGAGCTCGCCGCCCGCGTGCTCGCAGATCTGCTGCATGCCGGCGTCCGTCCAGTTGTCGTCGATACCGAGCCGGACATCGTCCTCGACGAGGCCATACGTGATGCTGCGGACGAGGTCGTTCTCGTCGTGGTCGGGCACTCCCCCGACGACGACCTGTGCTGGCAGATCGCAACCGCGCTCGACACGGCAATCCTCGTCGTCCCGGACGCGCCCGGCTGGCAACGCCGCTTCGTGAGCCGCGCGTTGGTTCCTTTGGACGGGACGAT
>DATGFB010000068.1:0-3035 GCA_035309605.1 Jatrophihabitantaceae bacterium | reverse complement strand
AGTGAGTCGTCGTGCACGATTGCCTGCCACGCCTCGGCCTTTGCCTCCGCAGTGGGCTGCAGCGCGCGAGCGGTCGCAGCGTGCCGCTGCCCGGCCGCCGACGGATCACGGTCGAGCTCGGCACGAATCGCGTCCGGTCCGAGTGCGCCGCGCGCGGACAGTGCCTGCACGACCGACCAGCGCAGCTCGTCGTCCACAGCGAGGCCGGGCACGACACCCGAGCCGTCCAGCAAGCCCTGCACGAACGCGACGTGCTCGGCACTGCGCATCGCGCCGAGAAGCGCATGCGCCCAGGCGAGCTGGTGGTCGGAGCCGGGTGGAGCGGCGTGCAACGCCTCGTAGGCCTTGTCGGCGAGCGCCGCGTAGCCGTTCGGCGACCAGGTCGGGTCGGCGAAGATCTCCAGCGCGCGAAGCGACTGCCGGACGAGCGACTGCATGACCCCGATGTCGGTCTCGCGGTCAATGCCCGACAGCATCACCTCGAGGTATTCACGCGTGGCCAGTTCGCCGTCGCGCGTCATGTCCCAGGCCGCCGCCCACGACAGCGACCGGGGCAATGCCTCGGCCAGCTTCGCCGCGTCGCCGGAGCGCAGCGTCTTCAGGCTGTGCGGGTCGAGACGCAGCTTGCAGTACGTCAGGTCGTCGTCGTTGACGAGCAGGAATGCGGGTTGGCGGTGACCGATGAGCTGCGGCACGTCGGTGATCTCACCGGCGATGTCGAGCTCGACCCGGTGCACGCGCTCGAGCTTGTCGCCCTTCGCTTCGTACAAACCGATAGCGAGGCGATGCGGACGCACCGTGTTCGTCGTCGCGACCTCGTTCGGTGCGGACTGCACGATGCTGAATCGTGAGTACGTACCGTCCTCGTCGATCGCGAACTCCGGTCGCAGCGTGTTGATGCCGGTCGTTTCGAGCCATAGCTTCGACCAGTCACCTAGCTCGCGTCCGGACGACTGCTCCAGTGCGTGCAGCAGGTCGTTGAGCGTCGTGTTGCCGTACGCGTGATCCTGGAAGTACTGCCGCAGGCCGGCGAGGAACGCATCCACGCCGACATAGGCCGCCAGCTGCTTGAGCACCGAGGCGCCCTTGGCGTACGTGATGCCGTCGAAGTTGACCTCCGCGGTCTGCACGTCCGGTGCGTCCGTCGAGATCGGGTGCGTCGACGGCAACTGGTCCTGCCGGTAGGCCCACGTCTTCTCCGCGTTGGCGAACGTCGCCCACGAATCGCGCCATCGCGTTGCCTCGGTCTGGCACAGAATGGACGCGTACGTCGCGAACGACTCGTTGAGCCACAGGTCGTCCCACCAACGCATGGTGACGAGATCGCCGAACCACATGTGCGCCATCTCGTGCAACAGCGTCTCGCCGCGGCGCTCGTAGCGTGCATCGGTGACCTTGCTGCGGAATACGTAGTCCTCACGGAACGTCACGCAGCCCGCGTTCTCCATCGCGCCCGCGTTGAACTCGGGAACGAACAGCTGGTCGTACTTGTCGAACGGGTACCGGATGCCGAAGTTGGCGTGGTACCAATCGAAGCCCTGCGCCGTGACCTTGAACAACTCGTCCGCGTCGAGATGCTTGGCGAGCGTGCGGCGGCACCACAGCCCGAGGTCGATGCCGTCGTGCGACGAGCGCACCACATGGAACGGTCCGGCACACAGTGCGGTGATGTACGGGCTGATGCGTGCTGTCGTCGCGAACCGCACCAGTTTGCCCGCGCGCAGCTGTTCGACCGACTCCTCCCGCCCGTTGGACGCAACCTCCCACGCGTCGGGAACGATCGCGCTGAACGTGAACGTCGCCTTCAGATCGGGCTGGTCGAAGCACGCGTACACGCGCTTGGCGTCCGCCGTCTCGAACTGGGAGTAGACGTAGGCCTCGCCGTCGAGCGGATCGACGAAGCGGTGCAAGCCCTCACCGGTGTTCGTGTACTGCATCTCGGCCACGACGACGACCGTGTTGTCCGCCGCCAGGTCGTGCAGCGCTATCCCGCGGTCGGTCGTGTAACCGGTCAGGTCGACGGTGGCGCCGTTGAGCATCGCGGAGTGCACCGTCTCGGCCACGATGTCGAGGAACGTCGAGGCGCCGGGTTGCGCGGCGCGAAACCTGATCGTCGTGGTGGAGCGGAACGTCCGATCGGACGGTTTGCCGCCACCGTCGGTCAGGTCCACGTCGACGTCGTACGAGTCGACATCGAGCAACTCCGCGCGTGCCGTTGCGTCGTCGCGGGTGAGGTTGGGGACGGCGCTGAGTCCGGACATGCTGGGGATTGCTCCTTTGTGGGAGTCGTTCTCGAACTGGCGGGTGCTCTCGGGTCCACGATCCACCGCACCGCAACCGAGTCTTTCATGTCACATCGGAAGCCCGCTGCCGGGCGGTTAAGGTGCGAATATGCGTGAGGGTGACGAGGTACCCGATTTCGAACTCCCCGACCAGACCGGCACGCCCCGCAGGCTGTCGACGCTGCTCGAGTCCGGCCCTGTGGTGCTGTTCTTCTACCCGGCCGCGATGACCACGGGCTGCACCAAGGAGGCCTGCCACTTCCGCGATCTCGGGGCGGAGTTCGCCGCAGCCGGTGTGCAGCGAGTCGGCATCAGCCGCGACACCGTCGACAAGCAGAAGCAATTCTCCGACAAGCACTCGTTCGATTACCCGCTGTTGTCCGACGTCGACGGCGCCGTGTCGGACATCTTCGGGGTCAACCGCGGCGCATTGGCAGGCGCGCTGGGCAAGTTCGGCACCATCCCGGTGAAGCGCTGGACGTTCGCGATCGGCAAGGACCGGCGTGTGGTCAAGGTGATCCACAGCGAGGTCAACATGGACGTGCACGCGGATGAAGCCTTACGCGCTTTCGCGTAAGGCTTCATCGCTTAGACGGCGCCTTGCGGCGCCGGGCTTCGCGCTTTCGCGCTTCGCCGTGTGCGGCCGAACCGGCGCTTCGCGCCGGGATGCGCAAGTGCCTTCGGCACGCGCATGGCCGCGCTCTTCGCGCAAGCGCTCATCGCCCGGTGGTCACCTTCTCAGTGGTCGCCTTG
>DATGFB010000067.1:0-2006 GCA_035309605.1 Jatrophihabitantaceae bacterium | reverse complement strand
CATGGAGGCACTGTGCCCACGCCAGTGCATGAGAATCCACGGACACTCTGCGTCGCGCACGACGGCCGCCATCTCCGCATCACCCAGTCCGCCGGACACGTCGTTCACGATCGTGGCGCCCGCGTTGAGCGCGGCGTCGGCGACGCGGGCGCGGTAGGTGTCTACACTGACCGGCACCTCGTATTGGGCCAGACACTCGATCACCGGCAGGACGCGCTTGATCTCCTCGTCCGCCGCGACGCGTTGCGCACCCGGACGCGTCGACTCGCCTCCGACATCGACGATGTCAGCGCCCTCCGCGCACATTTCGAGTGCGTGCGCGATCGCGTCGTCGAGTGTTGCGTAGCGGCCGCCGTCGGAGAACGAGTCGGGCGTGACATTCAAGACACCCATTACGAGGATGCGGTCGTCGCGCACCGGCAGCGCCGGTTGTGGCGCCGGCGTCGCCACAGATCACCGCCCCAGGATGAGCGACAGCGCCTCGGCGCGGGTACGCGGGTCGGACTTGAAGATGCCGCGCACCGCGGATGTCATCGTGATCGATCCCGGCTTGCGTACACCGCGCATCGCCATGCATAAGTGCTCTGCCTGCACCACGACGATGACGCCCTGCGGTTGCAGCCGACTCATGACCGCGTCGGCAACCTGCGAGGTGAGCCGCTCCTGCACCTGCGGCCGTTTCGCGTAGAGATCGACGACGCGCGCGAGCTTGGACAGGCCGGTGATGCGCCCGTCGTCGCCCGGGATGTATCCGATCGCGGCGGTGCCGTGGAACGGGGTGAGGTGGTGCTCGCACACCGAATAGAGCGGGATGTCCTTGACGAGTACGAGCTCGTCGTGGTTCTCGTCGAACGTCGTCTCGAGCACCTCGTCGGGATCGACCGACAGGCCCGCGAACACCTCCGCGTACGAGCGGGCCACGCGCGAAGGCGTGCGACGCAGTCCTTCGCGGTCGGGGTCCTCACCGATCGCGATCAGCAGTTCGCGGACGGCTGCTTCGGCGCGCGCGAGATCGACGGACGCGGACAAACTCATCCGGTCAGGAACCCGGCTTCTCATACGGGGACGTCGCGGGTGGCGGGGCGTAGCCCGTCGGCCCGAACGCACCCGGCTGGGTGCCACCCGGCGTCGTCGCCGGAGGTGCCGGCGGGGCGGGCGGCGTCGGCGACGGCTGCACACCCGGCTGCGCCGCGCCGTTGCTCGAGCCCCCGTTGCTCGACGGCTCCGGGCGGCGCAGGTGCGCAGGGATCTCGATCGGCGGGCGGTCGCTCGGCGTGCGCTTGCCGAACGCGGCGAACGTGTTGTGCGGCGGGCGCTTGCGGACCGGCGTGAGGATGCGCTCGAGGTCTTCCTTGTTGAGCGTCTCCTTCTCGACGAGCTCGAGCACCATCGCGTCGAGCACGTCGCGGTACTGCACCAGGATCTCCCAGGCCTCGTCGTGCGCACCCTCGATCAAGTCGCGCACCTCGCCGTCGATGCCGGCGGCAATGTCCTCGGAGTAGTCGCGCTGGTGCCCGTAGTCGCGGCCCATGAACGGTTCGGCGTCGCCGGTGCCGTACTTGACCGCACCGAGCTTGGTGCTCATGCCGTACTCGGTGACCATCGCGCGCGCGAGCCCGGTGGCCTTTTCGATGTCGTTGGACGCACCCGTGGTCGGCTCGTGGAACACGAGCTCCTCGGCGGCGCGTCCGCCCAGCGCGTAGACGAGCTGGTCGAGGATCTCGGCGCGCGTCTGCGTGTAGCGGTCCTCGAGCGGGAGCACGAGAGTGTGCCCGAGGGAACGGCCACGCGGCAGGATCGTCACCTTGTGCACCGGGTCGAGGTTGGGCATCGCCCATGCAGTGAGCGCGTGGCCCGCCTCGTGGTAGGCGGTGACGCGCTTCTCCTTGTCGCTCATCGCGCGGGTCTTGCGTTCCGGCCCGGCGATGACGCGATCGATCGACTCCTCGAGGGCGGCCCCGGTGATGAGCCGTCCGTTGTTGCGGGCGGTGAGCAGCGCGGCCTCG
>DATGFB010000066.1:0-2103 GCA_035309605.1 Jatrophihabitantaceae bacterium | reverse complement strand
CGCGCTGCGCCGGCCTCCGTCGGCGATGGCGCCGCCGAGGGCGCGCACGATCCAGGTGTTGACCGACACGCCGTCGCGTACGGCGGCCTGCTCGACCTGGGTCTTGAGCGCCTCGGTCAGGCGCAGCGAGATGCGGGCGCTCGCCTCTCCGTCATCGACGGGAGGGGTGTCCGGTGCGGCGTGCACCGAGGCGTCCACCTCGGTGCGCAGCTCGTCGCCGGCAAGGCGCACGGAGACGGCGGGCGAGAGCGGGAAGTCGAGCAGCAGCGCGGTGATTTCGTCCGCGGCTTCGGAGACGGCGCCGAGGATCGCGAGCCGCACCGAGGACGTGGCCGCCTCGCTGAGGGTGAACGCGATCCGCTGCACCTGCTCGTCGCCGAGCGCGGCCGCGGCACCCAGCTGCTGCTGGACCTGGGTCACGTAGTCGTCGAGATGCATGATGCCACTATGACATCATGACGACATCAGTGCAACACCATTCCGCTGTCGCCCCGCTGTCACGTCGCGCCGTGACGTGCGGGACGGCTCCGGGTGTCGCAATCGTCGGGGCGGGTCGCGCGGTTACGCTGGCGCCACACCACGAGCCAGCCGAGCCCGCCCGCCAGGAGTCCCACGTGCCCGACATCGTCCCGCCGCAGGTCCAGGCCATCGCATGGACGCACTTCGAGGCCCCGGCGGAGGTGCCGTGGGACACCGATGCCGACGGCGGTGAGGCGCTGGCCGAGTTCGCCGGACGGGCGTGCTACCAGTCCTGGAAGAAGCCGAATCCGTCGACCGCGACGAACGCCGGCTATCTGCGGCACATCCTCGAGGTGGGCCACCTGTCGGTGCTCGAGCACGGCAGCGTGACGTTCTACCTGACCGGTGTCTCGCGCTCGCTCACCCACGAGCTGATCCGGCACCGGCACTTCAGCTATTCGCAGCTGTCGCAGCGCTACGTGCCCGAACGCGATGCCGCGATGGTCGAACCCGACGTCATCGCCGAGGACCCGGAACTGCATGCGAAGTTCGTCGAGGCCACCGATGCGGCGGTCACGGCGTACACGGAGTTGCTCGAAGGGCTCGAGAAGAAGTTCGCGGACGTCGAGCACGCGACACTGCGGCGCAAGCAGGCCCGGCAGGCCGCGCGCGCAGTGCTGCCGAACGCGACCGAGACGCGCATCGTCGTCACGGGCAACTACCGCGCATGGCGGCACTTCGTCGCGATGCGTGCCTCCGAGCATGCCGACGTCGAGATCCGCGCACTTGCGATCGCGTGCCTGCGTGAGCTCAAGCGCATCGCCGGCAACGCCTTCGCCGACTTCGAGATCGCCACGCTGCCGGACGGCACCGAGGTCGCGTCCAGTCCGTTCGTCAGCGAAGGCTGACCTTCCCGGGAGCCGGACGTGCGCCAGGAGCAATCCAGGCTCCCGGGAGCGGTAGTTTGGTCGCATGTCGCGCGCTGGTAGCCCGCCGTTCGGGCGGTTGCTGACCGCGATGGTCACGCCGTTCGCAGTGACGGGTGAGCTCGACCTCGACAAGGCCGCCGAGCTCGCGACCTATCTCGTGGACGAGCAGGGCAACGAGGGCCTCGTCGTCAACGGCACGACCGGCGAGGCGCCTACGACCTCCGACACCGAGAAGGCCGAACTCGTCCGAGCGGTGAAGGACGCCGTCGGAAACCGCGCGCACGTCCTTGCCGGAGTCGGCACGTTCGACACCGTGCACACGATCCACCTCGCCGAGCAGGCCGCGAAGGCCGGCGCCGACGGGTTGCTCGTCGTGACGCCGTACTACTCCAAGCCGCCGCAGGACGGTGTACGCCGGCACTTCCTGTCCGTTGCGGACGCGACGGAATTGCCGCTCATGCTCTACGACATCCCGGGCCGCACCGCGACGCCGATCGCCACCGAGACGTTGCTGGCGGTTGCCGAGCACGAGCGGATCGTGGGCGTCAAGGATGCCAAGGGCGATCTGGTCGCGAGTTCGAAGGTCATCGCCGAGACCGACCTCGCGTTCTACAGCGGCGACGACGCGATGACACTTCCGCTCCTTGCCGTCGGCGGGGTCGGCGTCGTCGGTACGTCCACACACTTCTCCGGCCGCGGCACGCTCGCCATGATC
>DATGFB010000065.1:0-8216 GCA_035309605.1 Jatrophihabitantaceae bacterium | reverse complement strand
GCGAATGCCGGGTGGTCACGGCGCACGGGCACCGCTGGCACATCGCCGGCAACCGCGCCGTCGTGAGCGAGATCGCCGAGCTCGTCCTGAGTGAGCCGGCGCCCGCTCTCACCACGCGACTGACCGCGCTCGTCGCAGACGCGAGCGCACGCATTCGTAGCGCGCCCGACCTTACGATGAACGGTGAGCTCGATGCATTGCCCCCAGAGCTCGCCGACGTGCTCGAACGTGTGCTCACCGAAGCACTCGCGAACACGGTCCGGCACGCTTATGCGTCGACGCTCTCCGTCGCGATCACCCGGTCCGACGACGCACTCGAGCTGAGCGTCGTCGACAACGGAGTCGGACCGGAGGACGAGCCGACATCGGGAACCGGCATACCGATGATGGCTGCCTGCGCCGCTGAGTTGGGCGGCACGTTCACGATCGAGCCCGAGCCGACGATGGGCACCCAGGTCACGTGGCGTGTTCCGACCCGCCGTTCGGGCCACCAGTGAGCGGCTGCTGCCGAGGCGGGCGGTAGGCCGTCGTCGCCTGGACCGGCGCCGCGTGCGTGACGTAGCGGACCGGGCCGAACGGATCGGCATCCGGCCCATCACCGGTCGGCGCGGGCAGTGCCGACGCAACAGGTGGCGGCGCGGGGTTCGACGGCGACAGTGGTGCCGGTGCGGGGTTCGACGAGGTGACCGTTGCGGACACGGGGTTCGACGGTGCGAACGGAGCCGGCGCGCCCGGACGCGGCGGTGCGGCCTGTGCGAGACGTTGCCGGCTCACGGTGCCGCCGTTCGACCGGTCCTGGCGGCGCGAAGGCGAGTGGCTGTAGGGGTAGCGATAGTCCTTGTCCGCGCCCTTGCCCGCCTGGTTCGGCACGACGCCGAGCACGGTCGCGTTGACCCGCTGCAACGCCGACAGCGCGCGACGGATTCGGTCACGGGTCGTGTGTCGCATGCGCGCGACCAGAATCACTCCGTCGACCTTCGGCGCGATCACCGACGCGTCGGTCACAGGAAGCATCGGTGGCGTGTCGATGATGACGTACTCGTACTCCTCGGTCAGCGCCTCGATCACGCGCTCCATTCCGAGCCCGCCGAGCGCCTCACTCGGGTTCGCCGGAATGCGACCCGACGTCAGGATCGCGAGGCGGCCGTCGTCGAGGTGTACGAGCGCCTGCTCCAGCGTCGTCACACCCGAGAGCACCTCGGTCAGCCCGTACGGCTGGCTCAGGTTGTAGAACGCGGCAACTCGCGGGCGGCGCAGGTCCGCGTCGACCAGAACGACACGATGCCCGGCGCGGCTGAACACCGCGGCGAGGTTGCTCGCGACGCTCGTCTTGCCCTCACCCAGCGTCGGACTGGTGACCGCGATGGTCTGCAGACCGCGACGGCTTTGCAGGTTCAGCAACGTCGTGCGGATCTGCCGGTACGCCTCGGCGCGCGGACTGCGCGGATCGCTCACCGCGGGCAGCAACTTCTTCGGCACGTCGCGCGGCACGGTGCCGAGGAGGGTGAGCCCGGTCAGTCGCTCAACCTCGTCGCTGTCGCGAATGGTGTGGTCGAAGCTGAATCGAAGTGACGCGATGACGATCCCGAGCAGCAGTCCGCCGACGACGCCGATGCCGATGTAGATCGCCGGCTCCGGCGAGTACGCACCGCCGGGAGAGCTGGCGGGCGCGAGGTTCGTCAGCACGACGCGGGTACTCGTCGCACCCTCGTAGCGCACGAGCACCGCGGGCAGCGTCGCGGCGAACGCATTCGCGATCGCCTGCGCGCGCGTCGGATCCGAGTCCTCGACGTGCACGTCGACGAACGGGCTCTGCTCGGGCGCGGATGCCTGGACGCGCGGGGTGGCCAGCGGGTATCGAGCGGCAGCCGCGGCAGCCTGAACCGCAGGCGCGGTCGACGCGAGCTGAGCCAGCGCTTGCGCGCGTTGAACCGACAGCACACGCACCGTGATCTCGTCGCCGGTACCGGACACCACCATGCGCACCGACGAGCGGTACATAGGGGTCGCGCGCTGATAGAGGACGTAACCGACGCCGCCGCCGAGGATCACGAAGACGAGCAGGATGATCCATGAGCGCACGACGGCACGCACGTAGCGACCCATCCCCATGTCCGCGCACCTCGAGTTCGCCGAACCGAGTTCCCCACTGGCAGATCAACGCGCCGGTTTCACGTATCGGCGCAGTGTAGCCGCCGCTCAGCTGGGGTTGTCCGGCTCGTCTTCGCCGGACAGCTCGGCATCGAGAGCGGCTCGCTCGTCGCGGTGTGCGGCCATCCGCGCCTCGATGTTTCGAGCCAGTTTGGCGCGCGGTGCGGCAAGCAGCACCCACGAGAGCGGGACGGACAATACGGCCGCGACGACCGCACCGAAGAAGGCGTGCAGGCCCGCCGCGACCACGATCCCCCACAGCGCGAGGAACAGGACGATGCGCAGCAGGGAGTACAGCCACATCGAGCCCAACCACGCGGCAAAGGTGGGGCGTTGTGGCTGCTGCGGTGCGCTCACGGGCAGCGCTACGCCCAGACAGCCTGCGGCTCGGCGCGGCGCTCGGCCAGCGTCGGCGGGCCGTCGTACTCGCGGACGATCTCGTAACGCGTGTTGCGTTCCTTCGGCGTGAAGCCGGCGTCGCGGATCAGGTTCAGCAGGTCGTCACGGGTGAGTTTGTCCGGCGTGCCGAAATGGTCGGCATCGTGCGTGATCTTGTACTCGACGACCGAGCCGTCCATGTCGTCGGCGCCGTAATTCAGCGCGAGCTGCGATGTCGACAGTCCGTGCATCACCCAGAACACCTTGACGTGATCGATGTTGTCGAACAGCAGGCGCGACACCGCGAACGTCTTGAGCACGTCGGCCGGTTGCGCCATGGGCAGGTGCGAGAGCCGGTTGTTGTCGTTGTGGAAGCGCAGCGGGATGAAGACGACAAAACCGCCGGTCTCGTCCTGCAACTCACGCAGCCGCAGTACGTGGTCGACGCGGTGCCGCGGCTCCTCGATGTGTCCGTAGAGCATCGTGCACGGCGTGCGCAGTCCCTTGCGGTGCGCGATGCGGTGGATGCGCGACCAGTCCGCCCAGTGCGTCTTGTGGTCGACGATCTGCTTGCGCACGTCCCAGTCGAAGATTTCGGCGCCGCCGCCCGTGAGCGACTCGAGACCCGCGTCGATCAGTTCGTCCAGAATCTCGTCGGCCGACAGCCCCGAGATCTCCTCGAAGAAGTGGATCTCGGTGGCGGTGAAGCATTTGAGCGCGACGTCCGGCAACGCCGCCTTCAGCTCGCGCAGCACGCGCGGGTAGTACTTCCACGGCAACGTCGGGTGCAGACCGTTCACGATGTGCAGCTCGGTGAGTCCGTCGTCCTTCATCGCGAGCGCGGTCTCGACGGCCTCCTCGACGCGCATGGTGTACGCGTCCTTCTGGCCGGGCTTGCGCTGGAAGCTGCAGTACGCGCACGAGGCGGTACATACGTTCGTCAGGTTGAGATGCCGGTTGACGTTGAAGAACGTGACGTCGGCGTTCTTCTCGGTGCGCACACCGTGCGCGAGGCCGCCGAGCCAGGCGAGATCGTCGGACGCGTAGAGGTCCTCGCCGTCCTGCTGGGTGAGCCGCTCACGCGCCTGCACCTTCTCGGTCAGTTCCGCCTTGCGGGCCTCGCTCAACGCCATACCGAAAGGGTACGTGCGCCCCAGATCGTGAAGGATTTCGGATGCTCGGCGTCGGAAATCCTTCACGATCTGGCGAGTAGCGGACGGGCGTCCGCGAGTACGGCCTCAGGGATGGGGCTCGGGCGAAGTGTCGTCGGATCGAGCTTCACCTGCACGCGCCGGCCCTCGGCGTGCACGACCGAGCCGTCCGCCGACAGGATCCGGAAGCCGTACACGCCACTTGACGTGCGCAGGTCGTCGAGCCACAGATGCACCTGCACGTCACCGACCGAGGTGATCGGAAGGTGGTAGGTGATCGAGAACTCGCGCACGACGAAGAACACGTCCGCGAAGTGTGGGCTGGACGGGTCGAAGCTCCAACCCGCGCGCTCCCAGTAACGGGCGAGTGCGCGCTCGAACAGCACGCCGTAGCGACCGTTGTGCAGCACGCCCATCGCGTCGAGGTCGTCGAAGTAGACGCGCACGATTTCGACGTGGCCGTAGTCGACAGAGGTGGGCACGTCAGTCCTCCGGCAGCAGGGACGGGTCGGTGGCCAGGGCGCGCAGCCGCTCGAGGACGGCGCGGCGCGACAGCTCGATCGCGCGGCCGTAGCCGAGCAAGCGGCTGTGCCGGATGACGGCGTCGTCGCACGCCTGCATCTCGAACGCGAGCAACTCGGGGTCGGCGTCCGGACGCAGGTGACCGGCGTCGACCGCCTTCTGCGCGAGCGTGACGAGCAACCCGTGGTAGTCGCGCATCGCCGCTGCGATTCGCTCCCGCACCGGGCCGGGCTTGTCGTCGAACTCGGGCCCGACGGCGGCGAAGAAACATCCGCCGGGAAGCACCTCGTCGGCGTAGAACGCCATACGCAGCTCGTGCATCGCCCACAACCGCGGCAGGCCGCGCGGGCGGCGCAGCGCAGGCTCGACGATGCGCTCGGTCCACTGCTGGCGCGCGTGATCGACGACGTCGAGTTGCAGCTGCTGCTTGTCGGGCCAGTGCGCGAACAGACCCGACTTGCTGATGCCGAGTTCGCCGGCGAGCTGGCCGAGGGACATGCCGTCCAGGCCCTCGACGGACGCGGTCGCCACCGCCGCGCCGAGTACCGCAACGCGGGTGCGTGCGCCGCGCTCACGCCGGCCGTCGGTCATGGGCAGACGCTATCAAACAATCTGACCTATCGGTCGTGCTTTTTGTCACCGCGATGTTCTGTGCCACGGGTGACGTGCCACGTCATTGACAGCAGTAAGTTATCGTCGTTAAGTTACCGGCGTCAGCGACATCCCGTGCCGAACGGAGCACGCCATGCTCACTCGCCTCGCCAACCTGGGCATCCAGTTCCCCAAGCGCGTGCTCGTGATCGCCGGCCTGCTGCTGGTCGCCGCGGCGGCCTACGGCGGGCAGGCCGCGTCGCACCTCGCCTCCGGCGGCTTCTACGACCGGCACGCCGCCTCGTGGCAGGCGCGGACCGAACTCGACACCAAGTTCCACACCGGTGACGCGAACCTGATCTTCGACGTGACGACGCCGGCCGGAGCCGACAGTGCGGCGGCGCGGGCGGCTGGGCTCAACGTCGTCGACCAGGTCGGCAAATCGCGGTACGTCACCGGCGTGACGTCCTACTGGACGGCACCGACGTCGCAGGCCGCCGGCCTGAAGAGCACGAACGGCCAGTCAGCGCTCGTGGTGGTGCGTGTCGAAGGCGACGACAACACGCTGCAAAATCGCGCCAACGACATCGTCAAGCCACTGCAAGGAACACACAACGGAGTGACCGTGCGCGCCGGTGGCATCGCCGCCACGGTTGGCCGCGTCAACGATCTGATCAAGCACGACCTGACCAAGTCGGAAGTGATCGCCATCCCGATCACCGTCGTCGTGCTCGTGTTGGTCTTCGGCAGCTTCATCGCGGCGTTGCTGCCGCTCGCAATAGGCATCTCGTCGATCATCGGCACGATGGCGATCCTGCGGCTGCTGTCGACCGTGACCGACGTGTCGATCTACGCACTCAACATGACAACCGCAATGGGCCTTGCCCTGGCGATCGACTACAGCCTGTTCATGGTCAGCCGCTACCGCGAGGAGATCCGCAACGGCGTGCCGCCCGAGGACGCGATACGCATCACCGCGCGCACGGCGGGCCGCACCGTGCTGTTCTCCGCCTTGACGGTCGGCCTGTCCCTGGCCGCACTCATGGTGTTCCCGGTCTACTTCCTTCGCTCGTTCGCGTATGCGGGCATCGCCGTGGTGGGGCTCGCGACGATCGCCGCGCTGACCCTGCTACCTGCGCTGCTCAAGGCGCTCGGTCCACGCGTGGACGCGCTCGACATGCGCAAGTTCGTGCGGCGGCTACTGGGCCGGCCCGCGCCGGTGGTCAAGCCGGTGGAGCAGAGCTTCTGGTACCGCTTCGCGAACGGCGTGATGAAGCGCGCGCTGCCCGTCGGAATTCTGGTCACGGCATTGCTGGTCGGGTTGGGTCTGCCGTTCCTGCACGTCAAGTTCGGCTACCCCGACGACCACGTCATCCCGAAGAACCAGGCCGCGCACATCGTCGGCGACGACCTGCGCGCGAACTTCAGCACGAATGCGGGCTCGACGGTCACGATCCTCGCGCGCGACACGTCGGCCAAGCCGTCTGCGCTGCCGCAGTACGCCGCTGCGCTGTCCGAAGTCAACGGCGTCACCGGTGTCGACGCGGCATCCGGCGTGTACGTGCGCGGTTCGCAGGTTGCGCCCGGCTCGAGCCGGATGACGATCGGCAACGAGACGTACGTCGACGTCAACATTGCGGCGGATGCGCAGTCATCGGCAGCCAAGTCGCTGCTGTCGAAGTTGCGCGACGTGCCGCAGCCGTGGCCGGTTCAATTCACCGGACAGACGGCGATCAACCAAGACAGCCTGCATGCACTCGCCGTGACGATGCCGATCGCGATCGTGCTGATCGTGCTTGCCACGTTCATCGTGTTGTTCCTGTTCACCGGCAGCATCGTGCTGCCGATCAAGGCGCTCATCCTCAACACGTTGTCGCTGTCGGCGACCTTCGGCGCGATGGTATGGGTGTTCCAGGAGGGCCACTTCCACTGGCTCTTCCCGGATCTGACCACAACGGGGTACCTCGTCCCGACGATGCCGCCGCTGATGTTCTGCGTGGCGTTCGGGCTGTCCATGGACTACGAGGTGTTCCTGTTGTCGCGCATTCGCGAATCGTGGCTCGAGTCCGGGCGCACGACGGCCGACAACACTCACGCGGTAGCGCTCGGCCTCGGTCGCACCGGACGCATCGTCACAGCCGCCGCCGTGCTGATGGCGATCGTGTTCGCCGCGATCGCCAACGCCCGAGTCTCGTTCATGATGTTGTTCGGGACAGGCCTTACGCTCGCGGTGCTGATGGACGCGACGATCGTGCGAGGAGTGCTGGTGCCGGCATTCATGCGGCTGGCCGGGCGCTGGAACTGGTGGGCGCCGCGTCCGCTGGCCCGGCTGCACGAGCGGATCGGGTTGTCCGAGGCGCCGGAACACCCGGTCGCACTCCCCAGGGAGCCGGTCGGGGTATGAGCGCTCCTGCGACCACATCGGCGCACCGGCGCCGAAGAGCACAGCGCGGCAGCGGTGAGCAGTTGCGCGCCGAGATCATCGCCGCCGCCAAGGAGCTGCTCGCACACGCCGCACGCGCCGACGACGTGTCGATCCGCGCGGTCGCGGACGCCGTCGGCATCACGTCACCGTCGATCTATCTGCACTTCGAGGACAAGAACGCCCTGTTCGCGGCCGTCGTCGCCGACGTCTTCGAAGAGCTCGACAAGGCGATGCTGACCGCGGCCGACGGTCTCACCGATCCGCTGGAACGCTTGCGCGCGTTCGGCTTCGCGTACGTGAAGTTCGCGCTCGGCCACGCCGAGCACTACCGCATCGCCGCCCTCGACCCCTGCCCGATCCCGGAGGTCGATCGGGTCGTCGCGTCAGGTGCGTTCGTGCACTTCAACCAGACGGTGGTCGAATGCATCGGGGCCGGGATCTTCAGGGGCGACGATCCGCTGCCGATCACGTTGCAGTTGTGGTCGGCCGCGCACGGCATCGCCGCCTTGATGATCACGAAGCCGTTCCTGCCATGGGGTGATCCGGACGACATGATCGACCGGGTGCTGTGCTCCGCAGCGCTCGGTCGTGCTGCGAGCGACTTGATCGGCGACAATCCGCAGCCGGCACAGCTCACCGCCTGGCTCGCCGCGCAGCGCGCCGCCAAGGCAGACTGACCGCGTGCGCCTGCCGCTGCTGCCTCGCGAGCTGCGCACGTCCGACCGTCCGAGCTCGACCGCGGAGTTGACCACGCTGGGCCGCGCCCTCGAGTTGTCGCGGCCGGTCGCGCAACGAATCGTCGACGACGCGTACGCGCCGCTGTTCCTCAGCACGTCGAGCACTGTCGCGCTGCACGGGTTGCGTCGTGCGGCTCCGGTGCTGCACGCGGCGGAGCGTTCGCCGTTCGGTTCGTTGTCGACGTTCGCGTTGTGCCGGCATCGGTTCATGGACGCGCACATGACGGCCGCGCTCGACGAGGGCGCGCAGCAAGTCTTGAT
>DATGFB010000064.1:0-4188 GCA_035309605.1 Jatrophihabitantaceae bacterium | reverse complement strand
GTTGAGCTCGCCGTATCCGTATGCGGGATCGCGCGTCGCCCGCTTGCCGCCGAGCGTCGCAAGCACGCGCGCGATCACCCGGTCGCCGGAGAGCTTCGGGTACTTCGACCACACCAGCGCGAACACCGCGGACGCGATCGCCGTCGCCTGACTCGTACCGTCGCCCGAATACGCAGTGCCTGGGATGCGGCTCAGCGACGCGACGTTCACGCCCGGCGCGGTCATCGTCAGGTACGGATGGCGCGACGAGAACTGCGCGACCACACCCGCGCTGTCGACGGCGCCGACCGATACGACGCCGAGACACACGCCGGGTTCTTCGACGGTGTTCACGACCGGTCCGTTGTTACCTGATGCGGCGACGACGATGTCGCCCTTCGCGAGTGCGTGATACACCGCGGCCTGCTCGTCGGCCGGGCACGGGTCCGGCCCGTCCGACGGCGTACGTCCGCCGCCGAGCGACATGCTGATGATCTTGGCGCCGTGATCGGCGGCCCAGGTGATCGCGTCGGCGAGCTTGTCCTGGTGTGATGCGTCGGTCGTCCCGTTCAACGGGACCGCGATCGGAAGCAACTTCGCGCCCGGTGCGAGCCCGGTGATTCCGAGGATGCCGCGCTGGCCGACCATGATCGACGCCATGGCGGTGCCGTGCCCGAAGGTGCTCGTTTCGCGGTCGACCTGACCGTTGCCAGGTTCGCCGAAGTCCTGCCCGGGCAGCACGTTGCCGGCAAGTTCGGGCAGAGCCGCGTTCACACCGGTGTCGATCTCGGCGATCGTGATGTCTTGGCCGCGCACGCCCTGTCCCCACAGCGATTCGATCTGCCAGTTGTCGAACCAGTACTCGGGTGCGTCCGACGGGCCGGGCGCAGCCAAGGCCGGCGTCGTCGATACGACGAGCATCGCAACGGCCGCGACGGCCACCGCGGCAGCCCGCCTCATGACGTGGGCTCCTGCCAGCGCAGCACGATCGGGTTCTGGGCGAAGGCGAGCGCGTTGACCTGCAGCGTGAACGTCCCGCGATGCGTCGACGCGACGTTGTTGAAGTCCAACCCGTCATAACGTCCGTTGAGCTTGATCGTGCCGGTCATCTGCAGCACGCCGTCGTTGTCGGGAGTGACGACGATGCCGATCGAGTTTACGACGTTGGCAGCAAGCGCGGCGTGCAACGTGCCCGGCACCGTCCGAGCCGGAATCGGGCAACGCGGGTCGGCGTGCGCGCCGAGCGTCACGCACGACCGCAACGCACTCGACAACGCCGCCCGCGCCGCAATCCGTCCCGCGTCGCTCACCTCGACGCTGATCGACGTGTCGACATTCGACGACAACGAGATGGTGCTTGTGTCCGCATCGACCTGTAGGTACGGCGAATCGAGCCGGATCGGTGCCGCACCGGGAAACACCAGCAACGGCCCGTCGGGGATGGGCGCACCCACGATCGTCGCGCGGTTGCCGGCCTGCAACACGAACAGCCGCGTAAGCGCCGCGGCACGCTCGAGATGCCAGGAGCCGCCGCGACGCACCGTGCTCACGGTGTCGCTGACGGCAAGCCGGCCGGTCGAGAAGCCGAGGTCATACGTGACGCGCACGGTTGCCGTGTTTCCCGACTGGCGCAGCGTGCTCGCCTGCACATCGCTGATCGGTGCAATGTGCTGCTGCTCGCGCAGCACCGTCGAGGTGAGCAAGACGCGTGAACCGTCGGCCGGCAGATCGCCGTAAGCCAGTGCGATCTTGGCGTCGGAGTGCTCCAGCGCGGTGAAGTAGCCCTTGACCGCGCCGGCCGGTCCTGCGGTGTGCTCGTAGCCCACGTACGCGACACCGGCGCCGCCCACGAACAGCGCGGCGCCGATCGCGACGCTCGTCCAGAACGCTCCCCGATGCCTGCCCATGGGCGTGCCTACTCGATGCGCCGACGGCCGGAGAACGCTCGTCCCAACGTGACCTCGTCGGCGTACTCGAGATCGCCGCCGACGGGAAGACCACTGGCCAGGCGCGTCACGGTCAACCCCATCGGGCCGATCATGCGGGCGAGGTAGGTGGCCGTCGCCTCGCCCTCGAGGTTCGGGTCGGTTGCGAGGATGAGCTCGGTGACCACCCCGTCACGAAGCCGCGCGAGCAGCTCGCGGATGCGCAGGTCGTCGGGTCCGACGCCGTCGATCGGGCTGATCGCACCACCGAGCACGTGGTACCTGCCACGGAACTCGCGGGTGCGCTCGATCGCGACGATGTCCTTCGGCTCCTCGACGACGCAGAGCACCGCCGGATCGCGGCGCGGATCGGTGCAGATGCGGCACTGTTCGGCCTCGGCGACGTTGCCGCAGATCGTGCAGAAGCGCACCTCGTTCGTGACGCGCACGAGCGTGGCGGCCAGCCGTTCGACGTCGGCCGCCTCAGCAGCGAGCAGATGGAACGCGATGCGCTGCGCGCTCTTCGGCCCGACGCCGGGCAGGCGGCCGAGTTCGTCGATCAGGTCTTGAATCGCGCCTTCGTACATCGGCGACGTCCTACAGGCCGGGGATGCCGAGCCCGCCGAGACCGCCGGTGCCGGCGACCGGGCCCATCTTCTCGGCGGCGAGTGCCTCGACGGCGCGATGCGCGTCGCGCACCGCGGCGACCACGAGGTCCTGCAGCGTCTCGACGTCGTCGGGATCGACCGCGCGGGGGTCGATCGTGAGCGCCGACAGTTGGCCGGTGCCCGTCAGCGTCGCCGTGACGAGGCCGCCGCCGGCTGAGCCGGTGACTTCGGCATTGGCGAGCTCAGCCTGCGCGGCTTCGAGCTGGCGTTGCATGCGCTGCGCCTGCTGCATGAGCTGCTGCATGTTCTGACCGCCGAAGCCGCCGCCGCGCTGCGCCACACCCTGCTCCTTCGTCCGCGAACGTCAACAGTAGCCGGGCGTCCGGACGCTTCGCCCGCTGAACGCGCCGCGCTCAGGACTCGACGGGGCGGGCGCCGAGCTCAGCTTGCAGTAGCCGCAGCGCTTCAGCCTCGGGATCGCCGGGCGCGACGCGCTCGCCGAGCTGGTCCGGCTCGGTGTCGTCACGCGGATCGGGCTCGGGCTGCGCTGCCTGCGACGCCGTTGGCGGTGCCGCGGACGACACGGCCGGCGATGCAGTAGCCGGCCGCGCCGGCCCGGCAGACGGCGCCGCGACGGTATCGACGGCGATGCGCCAGCTGCCGCCGACGACCTGGCTGAGCGCGCTGACCAGTGCAGCGGAGTTGCTTTCTTCGGCGATCATCTTCGCGAGCGCCGGCGGTGCCGCGAGTGTGATGACGTCGCCGTCGACCGTGGTGATCTGCGCGTTGTCGAGCAGCGCTCGCGTGCGGCGGCTGCTCTGCTTGACGACGTCCAGCACGTCCGGCCACAACCGCCGCAGCGCAGCAGCGTCCAGCTGGCCGGATTCGCGCGCGACAGGCGGTGGCGCAGCCGGAGCAGCGGGCTCAGCAGCCGGGGTGTCGGATATGTCGGCAGGGGAAAGACCGGCGGAGGAGGAGGGCCCGTCCGAGGGGATCAAGCCTGACCGCCCCGAGGAGGGGCCCTCCTCCGCAGCCGAAACGGGCAGGGGGTCGTGCGACGGCGAGATGGCGGTCGCCCGGCGTTCGAGGCGCTCGACACGCTGCAAGAGCGCAGCGGAATCGGCGGATGCGTCGGGCAGTTGCATGCGGGCACACAGCAGTTCGAGGACGAGCCGCGGGGATGTCGTGCCGCGCATCTCGATCAGCGAGGTGTGCACGATCTCGGCGTGGCGCGTGAGCGTGGCCGCACCGAGTCGAGCCGCCTGATCGGACATGCGCGCGAGACTGTCCTGCGGCGCGTCGAGCAGGCCGCGAGTTGCAGCATCGGGTACGGCGTCGAGCAGGATGAGGTCGCGGAACCGGTCGAGCAGATCGGCCGAGAAGCGGCGCGGATCGTGACCCGCCTCGACGACGCGATCGATCGTCCCGTACACGGCCGCGGCGTCGCCGGCAGCAAGCGCGTCCACCATCTCGTCCAGCAACGCGTCGTCGGTGACGCCGAGCAACGCGACGGCGCGCGCGTACGTCACGCCGTCGGGTCCGGCGCCGGCGAGTAGTTGATCCAGGATCGACAAGGCATCGCGTGCCGAACCCCCGCCCGCGCGCACGACCAGTGGCAGGACGGCGGGCTCGACGGTGATGCCCTCGGCCGCGCAGATCGACTCGAGATGCGCGCG
>DATGFB010000063.1:0-3511 GCA_035309605.1 Jatrophihabitantaceae bacterium | reverse complement strand
CCGGGCGACGTCCCACTGGCAGGACTGGGACCCTGCGGAGCTGACCGTCGCCAAGGACGCGCTCCGCATCTCGGTCGTGATCCCGGCCCGCGACGAGGCGCCGACGATCGGCGGCATCGTCGAGGGCATTCGCGCCGAGCTCATCGAGCGACGGCCGCTCGTGGACGAACTGGTCGTGATCGACAGCGACTCGGTGGACGGCACCGCGGACGTCGCCCGCGCCGCAGGGGCTGCCGTCCACGCGGCGCGCGACGTGCGTCCTGATCTCGGCAGTCACGGCGGCAAGGGTGAGGCGCTGTGGAAGTCGCAATTCGTGACGTCCGGAGATGTGCTGGTGTTCGTCGACGCAGACCTCACCGAGTGGGGTCCGCACTTCGTCGTCGGCTTGCTCGGGCCGCTGCTGACCGACGCGCGCGTGCAACTCGTCAAGGGCTTCTACGACCGGATCATGGACGACGGATCCGGTCATCACGCGCCGCAGGGTGGTCGTGTGACTGAGCTCGTCGCCCGGCCGCTGCTCAACCTGTACCGGCCGGAGCTGTCGCATGTCGTCCAGCCGCTCGCCGGCGAGTGGGCGATTCGGCGGTCGATGTTCGAGTCGCTGTCCGTGCCGACCGGATACGGCGTCGAGATCGCGACACTGCTCGACGTGTACGCGCGCAACGGAGTCGACGCGATCGCGCAGGTCGATCTGGGCGAGCGCGCGCACTCGCACCAGTCCGTGCACGATCTCGGCCTGATGGCCGCCGAACTCATCGCCGTCGCGTCGCGTCGGCTCGGTCTCGGCACGGAGCCTGCGGATCTGCTCTGGCAGTTCTCGCGGCAGGCCGGCTCGCCGTGGGTGCCCCGGCAAGTGCCGTCCGTCGAGCGCACACCCGCGATCACCGTCGGCGGCGCGCGGTGCTGAAGCTTGGGCGGCGCGCGTTCGACGACGACGCGCTGCTCATCATGGCGATCGTGAACCGCACGCCCGACTCGTTCTACGACAAGGGCGCCACGTTCGAGTTCGAGCTCGCGATGCAACGTGCGCGTGAGGTGATCGCCGACGGCGCCGACATCGTCGACATCGGTGGCGTCAAAGCCGCACCGGGTGACGTCGTCGGCGTCGACGACGAGATCGAACGCACGGTGTCGCTCGTCGCCGCGGTGCGCGCCGAGTTCCCTGACGTCGTGATCAGCATCGACACGTGGCGGCACGAGGTCGGCGATGCAGCGTGCGCGGCAGGTGCGGACTTGGTCAACGACGCATGGGGCGGCTGGGACCCCGAGCTCGCATCCGTCGCAGCCAAGCACGGAGCGGCGTTGGTGTGCACTCACGCCGGCGGCGTCGAGCCGCGCACGCGCCCGCATCGCATCGCGTACGACGACGTCGTCGCTGACATCCTCGAACGCACCGTTGCCGAGTGCGAACGCGCTGTCGCTGCCGGCGTCGACCGTGACAGCGTTCTGCTCGACCCAGGGCATGACTTCGGCAAGAACACGCGCCACTCGCTCGAGGCGACGCGCCGGCTCGGCGAACTCGTCGCGACCGGTTGGCCGGTCCTCGTGTCTTTGTCGAACAAGGACTTCGTCGGCGAGACGCTGAACCGCCCGGTCGGTGAGCGCCTCGTCGGCACCCTGGCGACGACCGCGATCAGCGCGTGGCTGGGCGCGCGCGTCTTCCGGGCACACAACGTCGCCGAGACGCGGCAGACGCTTGACATGGTCGCGACGATCGCCGGGTCGCGCCCACCGGCCCGCACGGTCCGCGGCCTGGCCTGAGCAAGATCGTGAAGGATTTCGGCGCCTCAGCGACCGAAATCCTTCACGATCTCGTATCAGGCGGCGTAGGTGCGCAGTAGCTGCAGCGCGGTTGCGCCGTGCGGGCCGCGGGTGTGCAGCCCGGACTCCTCGGGCAGCAGGCGCTGTGCGCCGACGCGGCAGAACGCCGAGGCCGACCCGGTGATCCGCGATGGTGCCTCCTGCGGACCGAAGGCCCAGCGTGCGCCCGACGGAGCGGTCAGCTCGACGCGCACGGGCACCGGTTGGCGCCCGTCGGTGCGGAACGCGTACGGCAGCGTGGCGTGCCCGAGCCACGCGACGTGCTTGATGCGGTCGGTGTCCGGATAGTCGACGCCGAACGGCTGGGTGACGTCGAGCGCGTGTGCCCAGTGCTCGGCCAGCCGCGTCGTCGCGAGCGTGGTCGAGCGCAGCGGCGTGGCCACCCACTGGACCGGCTGCCGCGGATCGGCAGCGCGCAACGCTTGTAGCGCAGCACGCCGTGCCTTCTGCCAGCGCGGGAACACGTCCGGCCCGGGCTTCGCCTCGGCCGCGACGTGCCGTGCCATCGCCTCGTCCACGCTCTCGCCGTCGTCGCGTCGCCAATCCCCGCTCGCGCCGGAGATTGCGAGCACAACTGCTTCCTCGGTCTGTGCGAGGTGCAGCACGACGTCTGCCACTGTCCACGGCGGGGCGGCGGACAAACGCCGCCAGTCGGGCGGTGTCAGTCTGTTCAGGAACGTTTCGAGGCGATCCTGCTCGTCCGACAGGTCAGGAATGACATCGCAATCCGGCACATCTGAGATTGTCTAAGAAATTGTCAATGCTGTTGTCACCGGGCGCTCATAGACTCTCGCGCGATCCCAACGGACAACGGAGGCGTCATGGGTCGCTGGGCAGAGTTCGTTCTTCGCCATCGGCGCTCGGTAGTGATCGTGTGGGTGGCGATCATTCTGATCGGCGGCGCGCTGTTCAAGACGGTGCAAAACCGGCTCACGGTCGACTTCTCGCTTCCGGGCCAGCCAGGCACCGTGACCGCGCAGAAGATCAAGAAGGAGTTCGGCAACGGCGGCGACACGAGTCCCTACCTCGTGACGGTCACGATGCCGGCCGGGCAGACCATCACCGGCAACGAGGCGGCGGTCGCGAAGACGTTCGCCGCGATCCCCAGTGCGATTCCGAGCCTGCGCGTCGTGGACGAGGCGAACACCGGCAACAAGGTGTTCCGGACGACCGACGACCGCACCGCGTACGCGATGGTGTTCTTCCGCTTCAACAACTCGCCGAACGCCAAACTGCTCACCACTCCGATCCGCAACGCGGCCGACGCGGCCCGACCGGCCGGAAGCACCATTGGCGTCACCGGTGAGGACGTACTCGCCAGCGGCGACAGCGGCGGCGGCCCCGGCGTCGTGGGCGAGACGTTGCTGGGCGCGGTCGGTGCGCTCGCCGTACTCGCGTTCGTGTTCGCGTCGTTCCTCGCGCTGCTGCCACTCGCGGTGGCGGCGGGCTCGATCATGGCGACGTTCGTGATGCTGCTGCCCATCACGTACGCGACACATGTCTCCTTCATCGTCATGTTCCTCGTCGCGCTGGTCGGCCTCGGTGTCGCGATCGACTACTCGCTGCTCTTGGTTACCCGATGGCGCGAGGAACGCGATCATGGCAGGTCGAACCACGAAGCGGTCGTCGTCGCCATGCAGACAGCGGGCCATGCGATCGTGTTCAGCGGCGTCACCGTCGCGATCGGCCT
>DATGFB010000062.1:0-4736 GCA_035309605.1 Jatrophihabitantaceae bacterium | reverse complement strand
AAGACGTTCGGTTTGCAGACCTCGATGGTCGGCTTCGCTCTGAGCACACCGGCGGGGCCGGGTTCGCACACGATCTGTCTCGAGGCGCAGGACCAAGACGGCGGCGGCTTCGCCGAGATTTCGTGCAGGACGATCGTCATGCCCGATCAGCTCGGCCACGCCGACGTCATCTCCGGTGGCACCGGTACGTACCGCGTCGCGGGCTGGGCCCTCGACCCCGATCACAAAGACCTGCCGGGTGAGTTCCAGGTGATCGTCGACGGCACCGCCGGCCCCGTCCAAACCACACCGTTCATGCGGACGGACGTGCAACAGGTGTTCGGCACTGTGACGGCGCAGCTCGGCTTCGACCAGACCAATGCGATCGCGGCCGGCACGCACACCGTGTGCGTCGATTCGATCGACCGTGACGGACTGCCCGCGGTGCCGTTGAGGTGTGAGACCGTGACGGTCTCCTGACGCGTCACCCGCCGTTCCGGAGCGGAGCGACCGCATCGGTAGGCTGGTCGCACTCGTCGGCCACGGAAGCGGATTGCGCGTGTCATTGCCCTCGGTCTGCGCGGTTCTCGTCACGTACCACGCTGATCCCAACACGCTGCGCACGGCGATCAAAGCAGTGCGGCCACAGGTCGACGCGTTGGTCATCGTGGAGAATTCGCCGGCCGACGCGGGAGCCGACTCCGTAACCGGCCACGACGCGGTCGTGCTGCCGCAACAGGGCAACATCGGGTTGGCCGCCGCGCAGAATGCCGGAATCGCATGGGCGCGCGAGCACCGACACACGCACGTCCTCGTGTTGGACCACGACAGCATCCCGGCTGCGGACATGGTCGATGTCCTGCTCGCCGCTGAGCGTGATCTCTCGGCGCATACGAAGGTGGCGGCGGTCGGGCCACGCTTCCACGATCCGCGAGAGGATCGCGATGCGCCGTTCGTCCGCGTCGCGTTCCCGCGCAGCCGCAAGATCTGGTGTGTCGGGTCGAACCCGTACGTGCGTTGCGATTTCTTGATCAGTTCGGGTGCGCTGATCTCGATCGCCGTGCTCGACGAGATCGGCGACATGGACGACGGGTTGTTCATCGACAACGTCGACATGGACTGGAGCTTCCGCGCACGTAGCAAGGGGTTCGAGTTGTACGGCGTGTGCGCGGCGGCGATGCGGCACGAACTCGGCGACGCACGCGAACCGGTGCTCGGCGGGCGCGCGCGCGTCGTGCGGCACGGACCGCAGCGGCTGTACTACATCATGCGCAACCGCGTCGAGTTGTACCGGCGCCCGTACACCCCGCGCGTGTGGATCGCGCAGGACGTGATCCGCATTCCCGTCAAGTTCTTGATCTTCGCCGTCCTCGTCGGGCCGCGGTTGCGTAACGTGCGATACATGGTGCGCGGGTTGGTCGACGGCGTTCGGCGACGCAGCGGCCCGTGTCCGATCGGGCGTGCCGCATGAGCCGTGCGCGTGCGGCCGAACCCGTCGCCGTCGTCGTCGTGACGTACTCACCCGGCGATGCATTGACCACGTTCCTCGATTCACTTCCCACGGCGACGAACCGTCCCGTCGACGTGGTGCTCGCCGACAACGGCTCCGACGACGGATCGATCCAACGGGCGGCGCAAAGGCCGGACGTGCGCGTGCTGGCGACCGGCGCAAACCTGGGCTACGGACGCGCGGCCAACCTCGGCGTCCGCGAGACGACGGCGGAGTTCGTCGCCGTGTGCAACCCGGATATCGAGTGGGAGCCGGGCTCGCTCGACCAGTTGCTCGCCGCGGCCGACCGCTGGCCGAAGGGCGCCGCGTTCGGCCCGCTGATCCACACGCCTGAGGGCGCCATCTATCCGTCCGCGCGCGCCTTGCCGTCGCTCGGGCGCGGTATCGGGCACGCGCTGTTCGGCTGGTGGTGGCCCGCCAACCCGTGGACGGCTGCCTACCGTGTCGAGCGCGAGGCGCCACGCGAGCGCACCGCCGGATGGCTGTCCGGCTCGTGCCTGTTACTGCGTCGCGACGCGTTCGATGCAGTCGGCGGCTTCGATCCGGGTTACTTCATGTACTTCGAAGACCTCGACCTCGGCGATCGGCTCGGTCGTGCCGGGTGGCAGAACGTGTACGTGCCCGCAGCGGTGGTGTTGCACACCGGCGGGCACGCCACATCGCGCGATGCCGCTCGGATGGCCACGGAGCACCACCGCAGCGCATGGCGGTATCTGTCCGGACGCTACGACGGCTGGCGGTGGCTACCGCTCCGGCTGGCGCTGCGCGTGGGACTGGCGATCCGGTCGTGGCTCGCCGGCCGCATCCCACGCATCGCGGCAGGCGCCGAGGCGCAGCGGCACGAGGATTGAACCGTCGGCCGGATATGGCAGTCTCTCGGGCGTGAGCGAGCGCCGCGAGCGAACCGATAGGCACAGTGCGCCTGGAGCCTCGCGCGTGCCCGCACCGAAGCGAGGACGCGCGTGAGCGAGACGGACGCGGTGATCTTGGTCGGGGGGATGGGCACTCGGCTGCGGCCGCTGACCCTGTCCGCTCCCAAGCCGATGTTGCCGACGGCGGGCGTGCCGTTCCTCACCCACCTCGTCGCGCGCATTCGCGAGGCCGGCATCACGCACATCGTGCTCGGCACGAGCTTCCAGGCCGAGGTGTTCGAGTCGTATTTCGGCGACGGGTCGGCGTTCGGCGTCGAGCTGGAGTACGTCGTCGAGACCGAGCCGCTCGGCACCGGCGGTGGCATCCGCAACGTCGCCGATCGGCTGCGCGGCGACACGGTCATGGTGTTCAACGGCGACGTGCTCTCCGGCGTCGACCTGCGTGCGCTGCACGACACGCACCGGCGCACCGGCGCTGACGTCACGCTGTACCTCACCAAGGTCGACGATCCGCGCGCGTTCGGGTGCGTGCCGAGCGACGCTGACGGCTGGGTGACCGCGTTCCTCGAGAAAGATCCGAACCCGGTCACCGACCAGATCAACGCGGGCACCTACGTGTTCGCGCGCCATGTCGTCGACTCGATCCCGGCCGGGCGGCCGGTCTCGGTCGAACGCGAGACGTTCCCGGGATTGCTCGCGGCCGGGGTACGCATCGCCGCGCACGTCGACTCCGCGTACTGGCGTGACCTCGGCCGGCCGTCGGACTTCGTCGGCGGGTCGGCCGATCTGGTGCTCGGCCTGGCACCGTCGCCTGCGCTGCCCGGCCCGACCGGGCCGTCGCTCGTTCTCGCCGGGGCCACGGTCGCGCCGTCCGCAGAGCTGAGCGGCGGCACGACCGTCGGCGCCGCAGCCACGGTCGCGTCCGGCGCCGTCGTCGATGGCTCGGTGTTGTTCGACGGCGCCGTCGTCGAAGCGGGTGCCGTGGTACGCCGCAGTGTGGTCGGCTTCGGTGCCGTCGTCGACGCCGGTGCCGTTGTCGAAGACGCCGTCGTGGGTGACCGGGCGCACATCGGCGCAGGCGTCGAGCTGCTGGCCGGTGCACGCGTGTGGCCTGACGTCGTGCTGCCCGCTGGTTCGATTCGCTTCTCGTCCGACCTGTGAACAGCGCGGACGAGCTCGTCTGGGACGCCGGCCGGCGCGTCGACCTGCTCTCGACGCTCGGACCACTGGTGCGCGGCGCGGGCGATCCCGCGCATCGCGTCGACGCGGCCGGCGGCTTCTGGCGGGCATGTGTGACACCGCACGGAGCCGGCACGCTGCAGCTTCGTGCGGCCGGTTCCGTCGTCACCGCGCGGGCGTGGGGACCTGGTGCGGCCTGGCTGCTCGAGGGCGTCCCGACGTTGCTGGGCGAGCGCGACGACTGGTCCACGCTCGATCTCGCGGCGCAGCCCGGACTGCTTGACGTCCTGCGCAGTCGGCCCGGCCTGCGCCTGCCGGCCACCGGACTCGTGCTCGATGCACTGACGCCGGCGGTGCTCGAGCAGCGCGTCACCGGCAAGGAGGCGCGCCGCGCCTGGCGGTTGTTACTGCGCTGGTACGGCACTCCCGCGCCCGGTCCGATCACGAGCCTGCGTGTGCCGCCGTCAGCGGAGACACTGCTGCGCATCCCGACCTGGGACTGGCACCGTATGGGCGTCGACCTGCAGCGGCAGCGCGCGATCCGCGCCGCGGCGACCGTCGCGAACCGGCTGGAGGAATGCGTGGCTCTCGAGCGCGACGCTGCGCTGGCGCGGCTGCGGGTCGTGCCGGGCGTGGGGGAGTGGACTGCCGCTGAGACCGCGCAACGCGCCCTGGGCGATCCGGATGCGATCAGTGTCGGCGACTACCACCTCAAGAACGTCGTCGTGCATTACTTCACCGGACGTCCGCGCGGTGACGACGACGAGATGTGCGAGCTGCTCGAGCCGTGGGCAGGTCAGCGGCAGCGGGTCGTGCGGCTCATCGAGCTGTCCGGCGTGCACGCGCCGCGGTTCGGCCCGCGCCTGGCACCGCTCGACATCCACGCGATCTGACCCGTTGGTCATCTACGCGTCGACCGGTCAGAGGTGTGAGTGACCGGTCGACGTGGCTTGCTGGGCGGCGGCGAGCACGGCGTCGGACAGCGCCGGCCAACCGTCCTTGGCCCATTGGTCGAAGTCGCGGTCGGTCAGCGCGACGAGCCCGATGCCGACGGCCGGGTCGATCCAGAACATCGTGCCGCTCTGCCCGAAGTGGCCGAACGTCGCGGGCGAGTTCGTCGACCCGGTCCAGTGCGGTTGCTTCGTGCCGCGGATCTCGAAGCCGAGGCCCCAGTCGTTCGGATCGCGGTTGCCGTA
>DATGFB010000061.1:0-2670 GCA_035309605.1 Jatrophihabitantaceae bacterium | reverse complement strand
AACGTGCCGATCCCGGTGCCGGTGGCGTACTACTCGTTCGGCGGGTGGAAGAACTCGCTGTTCGGCGACACGCACATGTACGGGCCGGAGGGAATCAACTTCTACACCCGTGGGAAGGTCGTCACGTCGCGATGGCCCGATCCGGCTACCTCGACCGTCGACCTCGGCTTCCCGCGCACCCGCTAGGAACAAGATGACAGATGTGCTGGGCGGCATTCCCGCCGATGAAGCGACGGTGCGCAAGCTCGACCGCGCGCACGTGTTCCACTCGTGGTCGGCGCAGGCGCTCATCGACCCGATGCCGATCGCGAGCGCGAGCGGCTCGTATTTCACCGACTACGCCGGCAACCGTTACCTCGATTTCTCGTCGCAGCTGGTGAACGTCAACATCGGCTATCAGCACCCGCGCCTCGTCGCCGCGATTCAGGAACAGGCTGCGCGCCTGTGCACCGTCTCGCCGGCGATGGCCAACGACGCACGCAGCGAAGCGGCGCGGCTCATCGCAGAACTCGCACCGGGTGACCTCAACCAGGTGTTCTTCACCAACGGCGGTGCCGAGGCAACCGAGAACGCAACGCGCATGGCGCGACTGCACACCGGGCGGCACAAGGTGTTCGCGGCCTACCGCAGCTACCACGGTGCGACCGCCGGGTCGATCACGCTCACCGGCGACCCGCGCCGCTGGAGCAGCGAACCGGGCCAGCCCGGCGTCGTGCACTACTGGGGCCCGTATCCCTACCGCAGCGCGTTCTCGGCGACGACGCCCGAAGAGGAATCCGCCCGCGCGCTGCAGCACCTGCGTGACCTGATCATGGTCGAAGGTGCGCACACGGTCGCCGCGATCATCCTCGAGACCGTCGTCGGCACGAACGGCATCCTCGTCCCACCGCCGGGCTACCTCGCCGGCGTGCGTCAGATCTGCGACGAGCACGGCATCGTCATGATCGCGGACGAGGTGATGTCGGGTTTCGCGCGCTGCGGCGAATGGTTCGCGGTCGACCACTGGGGCGTGACGCCGGACCTGATTGCGTTCGCGAAGGGCGTCAACTCCGGTTACGTCCCGCTGGGTGGGGTGGTCATCTCCGACCGGATCGCGGATTCGTTCCAGCAGAAGGCGTACCCCGGCGGGTTGACGTACTCCGGCCATCCGCTCGCGTGCG
The DNA here is from genome assembly GCA_035309605.1 of Jatrophihabitantaceae bacterium. Taxonomy (GTDB): domain Bacteria; phylum Actinomycetota; class Actinomycetes; order Mycobacteriales; family Jatrophihabitantaceae; genus DATGFB01. Next base: position 1,510 of record DATGFB010000061.1, on the reverse strand, counting down.
CCAGCGCGGTGGCGTCGATCGAGATCTTCAAGGACGAACGCATCGTCGAGCATGCCCGCTCGCTCGGCACCGACGTGATCGGTCCCGAGTTGGCGAAGCTGGCCGAGCGGCATCCCAGCGTCGGTGAGGTGCGCGGGCTCGGAGTGTTCTGGGCGCTCGAACTCGTTCGCGACCGTGACACCCGCGAACCGCTGGTGCCGTACAACGCGTCCGGTGCGGATGCGGCGCCGATGAACGAGTTCGCGGCGGCGTGCAAGCAGCGTGGGCTGTGGCCGTTCACGCACTTCAACCGCACGCACGTCGTGCCGCCCTGTACGACGACGGCCGACGAGATTCGCGAAGGTGTCGCAATCCTCGACGAGGCGCTCACCGTCGCGGACGGGTACTACACCGGCGGCTGATCGCGCGGCGCGTCCACGGGTAGGTCGAGCTCGTCGAGGTAGTCGCCCGGCTCGATCAGCAATGTGCGTGCCTCTGCGGGAGGACGTTCCGCAGTGGTCATCGAGAGCTTGTGCAGTTCGTGCACATGTACGTCAGCCACCACGCCTCGCACTGCGAGCTCCTGGCGCAGCGTCTTCGCCGTCTGGTCGTAGACGATGCGGCGGGTGAAGCCCGGCGCGAACGAACCGGCCAGGCCGAGCACGCGCCCGCGCGTCGCGGCGAGCTCGATCGGGTTGAGGATCTCGATGCTCACGAACTGACGGTCCTTCACCGGGACAGGCCCGCGGCGCGCAAGCGCGTCGACCGCTGCTCGCACGGCGGGATCGGTCGGTGTCGGCTCCGGCGCCGGACGCAACCGCACGTACACAAACGCACCTGCGGTCAGCAGATTCGTCACGGCGAGCACGATCACCAGCGCGAGCACGACGACACCCCCTCCCGTCCGACCGTACCGGCGCCGGTCAGGGTGGTGCCGGGCTGTCGGTGTGTCCCGCGCGAGCGGCGATCACACCGGCCTGAAAGCGACTCGTCGCACCGACCTGCGCCATGTAGTCGGCGATGTGCCGGCGACAGGTGCGCACCGAGATCGACAGCCGCCGCGAGATCGCCTCGTCCTTCTCACCCTCGGCCATCAATCGCAGGATGGCGGCGCGGGTCTGGTCGAGTTCTGCCTCGTCGCGGTCGTGATGGATGACGTCCTCGAGTGCGGACGCCTCGGCCCAGAGCTGCTCGAACGTCGCGACGACCCACGCGATGATGTTGGGTTCGCGCACCACGGCCAGCCCGATCGTCGGCAGCGGCAGCAGCGCGACTTCGCGGTCGATGACGAGGCTGCGTCCCGGCACCGATGTCGCGAAGCGGATCTTCGCGCCGTTCTCGGCGAGCTCGTTGAGGTAGGCGCGCGTGGCCCGGTCACGCAGCGCGCTGTGCTGGTACAGCGCACGTGTCTTGATACCGCGTCGCAGCGAGTAGATGTTCGCGATCCGGGTACGCCCGTCGATGCGCGTCGTCGGCAGTCGTCCCGGTGCCACCGAGAGCAGCTCGTTCTGGCACCGGTCGGCGAAGTGCA
>DATGFB010000060.1:0-12061 GCA_035309605.1 Jatrophihabitantaceae bacterium | reverse complement strand
GGCGGCGTGCAAGCTTGGACTCGAGCAGGTGATGACGCGGGAGCGGCGGCTACTCGACGCGGTCGCCGACGGCGTGACCTCGAATAGGCGTACGACGTTTGGTCCGGTGCTCGACCGCCCAACAAGCATCAGTTCAGACGCTGGGTACTTGGCCGTGTGGTTCAGGATGGCGGACAGTCACGTGGGACCTTCGACCCCAAGAGATTCGGTCATCGGGCCCGAGACCTCACATGGTTTGCGAGCACAGACTCGGGTGAGACAACAACGACCCGACCGATCGGTGGATCGCGATGATGTGGCATGACCACGACGCTGGCAACGGTGCTGGGGGCTGGATTCTGATGAGCGTCGCGATGCTCGTCGTGGTGATCCTGCTCGTGGCGGGCGCGATCGTGCTTCTCCGCGCATCGCAGCACCCATCCACGCCAGCCAACTTGCCGCCGAACCATGCCGCCGCGCCACCGGACAGTGCACGCCGAATTCTGGACGAGCGGTTCGCGAGGGGCGAGATCAGCGAAGACGAGTACCGACAGCGCCGTGATGTCTTGTCAGGTCACTGACGGTTCCTAGCTATTCATCGCTATTCATCGCCCGTATATGCCGTGCGTGGTCCGGCCGGAGCTAGTAGCCCCACGTTCGCGATTCGGCAGATCGGCGCATCACTCGTGACACGTCAGGACGTTCGCCCCTGCGGGGAGCGGATTGGCCAACTTACAGTTAAGTAGGTTACGCAACCGTAGGTTCGGAGGTAGCACGAATGTCTGTTGCCACGCCCGTTGCGTCGGCTGTCGCCGCCGCCCGAACTCTGCCCGTCGTCATCCAGGGCGGCATGGGAGTCGCGGTGTCTTCGTGGTCGCTGGCGCGCGCAGTCTCGCGCACCGGCCAGCTCGGCGTGGTGTCGGGAACCGCGTTGGACGTGGTGTTGGCCCGACGACTGCAGGATGGCGATCGGGGCGGCGACATTCGGCGCGCCCTTGAGCACTTTCCGGCACCGGACGTCGCCGAGCGGGTGCTCACTCGCTACTTCCGCCCGCAGGGACGCCCAGCTGGGCGTCCCTACATCCCTGTTCCGCGACTGCGCTTGCGGCCACGGGCCGCAGACCAGGAGCTGTCAGTGGTCGCCAACTTCGCCGAGGTGTGGCTTGCGAAGGAAGGTCACGACGGCCTGGTGGGGATCAATTTTCTCGAGAAGGTCCAGATGGCCACCCCTGCCGCGGCTTACGGCGCAATGCTCGCCGGCGTCGACTACGTGCTCATGGGTGCGGGGATCCCTTCCGAGATCCCGCACCTGCTCGACCGGCTGGCTCGCCACGAACTCGGACGGCTGAACGTCCACGTGGACGGCGCCACCACGGCGTACTCAACCGAACTGGACCCGGCGACGCTGACCCGAAAGGTACTGCCGCCATTACAGCGTCCCAAGTTCCTAGCCATCGTGTCCGCGCATGTCCTCGCCGCCTACCTCGCGCGTGAGGACGGCACCCGCCCAGACGGATTCGTGATCGAAGGGCCGACGGCCGGCGGGCACAACGCACCACCGCGTGGACGGATGACCCTGGATGACGTCGGGCAACCCGTCTACGGTCCGCGCGACCTCGCCGACCTTGCCCAGGTTGCTGCGATCGGGCTGCCGTTCTGGCTGGCCGGCTCGGAAGGGACGCCCGAACGCCTTGCCGCCGCGCTCGCCGCGGGCGCGACAGGCGTCCAGGTCGGCACGCTCTTTGCGCTCAGTGCGGAGTCAGGGCTCACCCGCACTTTGCGACACGAACTACTGAGCCAACTCAACGACGGAACCCTCGAGGTCCGCACCGACGCCCTCGCCTCACCGACCAGCTTCCCGTTCAAGGTCGCATCGATACCGGGGACGCTGTCCGACGCATCCGTGTATGCCGAACGGCCGCGTCTCTGCGATCTGGGGTATCTGCGGGTGCCCTACGAGGGCAACGACGGTCGAGTCGGTTACCGCTGCCCGGGCGAACCGACTGAGGTCTATCTGCGCAAGGGTGGCGCCGCACAGGACACGGTCGGACGCAAATGCCTATGCAATGCGCTGACTGCCAACGTGAATCTCGGCCAGACTCGCCGCGACGGCTACACCGAGGCGCCGTTGGTCACGCTCGGTGCCGACCTGGACGGCGCCCACCAGTTGCTCAAGCGGTACCCCGGCGGATGGGATGCGCGCCAGGCGACGGCGTGGTTGCTCGGTGACATTGCGCCTACCTGACGCGCCACCGTCAACATGCCCGACTACAACCAACACGTCACCGTCATTGGCCGATCAGCAGTCCTTCGGTCGGCGTGTCGACCTGCTGAGGGGCCAATGTCCGGCGCACTCACCTCGGCAAGGTAGTGCGGCTACGGTGCAGGGGCAGCAAACAGAACGCCCTGAACACCAGGACGATGCCGACGGAGACCAGATTGGTGTGGTGCTTGCTCAGCGGAAGCGCCAACGCATCGCTGCACCGACAGCGCCCACGTGCCCTCACCATCCCCGCGACGATCGCGAGGAGAATCAGAACGATTCCGCTGGGGATGACGGCAGCGTCGCACTCCACCCGAGGCATGAGCAGCCCAACACGATCTCGGCGTGTGGCACGCCTCCCGAGGGAGTCGAGGGTGTCATCTTCGCTCGGAAGATGGGCCTGGGTGACGATTGGCACTAGTGGGCGGTAATGCCACAGGCTCAAGCTTGGATCATGGACAAGGATCATGACGCGCGATCGATGGCGACGCGCAACAAACCGGCCAGGCTGAAGCCGCGCTGGTTCGTCCTGTTCTTCTGGCACGCTCATCGCCTCCTCCTGCGCCTTACCCGCGGCCGGTTGGGGTTGTGGCGGCCGAAGCCGGACGGATGGGGGGCGCTACGACTCACCACGACGGGCCGACGCACTGGGCAGTCGCGACCGGTCGTCGTCGGCTACTTCGAGGACGATCGCAACCTGGTCACCATGGCGATGAACGGGTGGGATGCGGCCGAACCCGCCTGGTGGCTGAACCTGCAGGATCATCCCGATGCCATCGCCCAAACCCGCGACGGAGCACGACAGGTCCATGCACGTCGCGCACAAGGTCGCGAGCGCGAGCGTCTGTGGTCCCGATGGGCCAAGATCGACAAGAACCTCGACGCCTATGCCGCGCGGCGACCGAGGGAGACGGCCGTCGTCGTGCTCGAGCCACGAGAAACCGCTGCTCCACGCACGTGACCCTGCGACCGGACACATCGCAGAGCTTCGGCGCGCTGCGCGTGTCTCAGATATCTGCCGCGCGCACATCGGCACGACCACGCATTGTCGGCGGGAAACGCGAGCCGCGCACGGCCGGTCGCGGGGAAGCGCCCGGATGGGCGACGCACTCCGTTGGACATAGTCGCGGGGTCTGCGGATGTCCCGTCCTGCCGTAGGCGGGAACGGATGCTCTGCCCGGCGCGTCTAGCGGTCTATGGGTGCGAAGGCTGTCCTGATGGCTTGCCGCCCGGGTGCGACGGCGGTACGTCGGACGGCCTGCCGTGACCTGATGGAGCGCCGGTCGGGACCAACTTCGGCGGGCCGACGAGGGCGATGCAGAAGGTTGAAATGTTGTCCACGCCACCGGCCGCGGTGACCAGAGCGGAGAAGGCCGGGTTCTGCAGCGCCTTGCCTGGGTTGTTGGTTGCGCCGGCCTGAAACGCCTTGCACAGCCCGGCGAGGGAAGGAGTCGCCGTGGAGCTGACGGACTTGCTCGGTTCGGGGGTCTCGGACTCGCTCGGTTCGGAGGTGTCTGACCCGCTCGGCGTGGAGCCGTCTGACTCACTCGGCTGATCGGACGAGCTTTCGGCTGATCCAGGGTGGGCCAGTGAACTAGCTGGGCTCGGTGTGTTGGCGCTATCGGCGGCGAGAGCGATGCTTCCGGTCGCGGCAGCTGCCACCGCTGTGGCGAGGGCGACCTTGATCGCGAGCGCGCTGGTCAAGGTGGTCTTGAGCATGACGAGCCTCCGGTGCGGGACGGAACGGCAGCGTGACGAGCCAGATCTTCAGATAGCTAGTCGTTCGCGGCTCTTGTCCTGCCCCGCTGACCGCGCGACTGCCCGATACCTTACACGGACTTCACATCGGAATGCGAGTCCGCGGCCCGTGCACGTCCAGGCATCGGCATGACAGTGCGAGGCGCGGCGAGTCCGATCGATTACGAGGTAGTTGACTGAGATCCGGCACGGTCGGTTGTTCGGCGGTGCCAGAATCGGGTGGTGGTTGCGCATGAGGTCAGATTCGCGCGCGTCTACGACGAGCCCTTGGATCTGTCCGGTCTGCGCATACTCGTCGATCGCCTCTGGCCGCGAGGGCTGAGCAAACAGCAGGCTCGCCTCGACGAATGGTGCAAGGACGTTGCGCCCTCATCGAGGCTGCGCCAGTGGTACGGCCATGATCGCCAGAAGTTCGACGAGTTCGCGCGGAGGTATCGGATCGAGCTCGATGACGCCGAGCATGCGGCGTCCGTCGAACACCTGCGCGTGCTGGCACGGCATCAGACCGTCACGCTGCTCACCGCAACGAAGGAATCCTCGATCAGCGGTGCCGCCGTTCTCGCCGAGCTGATTGGTGACAACTGACGGGGACGGGTCGTGGCACCACGCAACGGTTGCGATCAAGAGCTGGAGCGGATCTCCTGCGGACTCCCTGCGGAATCGATCTTGAAGATCCTCACTACAAACGACTGGAGACCCCGCAATCCGGGGCCTCCAGTCGCGCAATGGCTCAGACGTCGTGTTCGCGCCGGCGGCGCTCAACGACGTCGTCGTCGCTCGGGAGATCACGAGCAAGCTCGGCTCTCCGCTCGCTCCTAGACGTCGTAGTACAGCTCGAACTCGTGGGGGTGCGGGCGCAGCCGGATCGGGTCGATCTCGTTGGTGCGCTTGTAGTCGACCCACGCGCCGATGATGTCGTCGGTGAAGACGCCACCCTCCTGCAGGTACTCGTTGTCCTTCTCGAGCGCGTCGAGCACCTCGGCGAGCGTGCCGGGCACCTGAGGGATCGAGGCGGCCTCGTCCGGTGGGAGCTCGTAGAGATCCTTGTCGACGGGGGCCGGCGGCTCGATCTTGTTGCGGATGCCGTCGACGCCGGCGAGCAGCATCGCCGAGAACGCGAGGTAGGGGTTGCACGACGGGTCCGGGATGCGGAACTCGATGCGCTTGGCCTTCGGGTTGCTGCCGGTGATCGGCACCCGGATGCACGCGGACCGGTTGCCCGAGCTGTACACCAGGTTGACCGGCGCCTCGAAGCCCGGCACCAGACGGTGGTAGCTGTTCACGGTCGGGTTCGTGAACGCGAGCAGCGACGGCGCGTGGTGCAGCAGCCCGCCGATGTAGTAGCGCGCGGTGTCGGACAGGCCGGCGTACCCGAGCTCGTCGTAGAACAGCGGCGCGCCGTCCTTCCACAGCGACTGGTGGCAGTGCATGCCGGAGCCGTTGTCGCCGAACAGCGGCTTCGGCATGAACGTGGCGGTCTTCCCGTTCGCCCACGCGACGTTCTTGACGATGTACTTGAACTTCAGCGCGTCGTCGCCTGCGTGCGTCAGCGTGTTGAACTTGTAGTTGATCTCGGCCTGGCCGGCGGTACCGACCTCGTGGTGGGCGCGCTCCACGGGCAGCCCCGCGGCGAGCAGCGCCGACGTGATCTCGTCGCGCAGGTCTGCGTAGTGGTCGACCGGCGGCAGCGGGAAGTAACCACCCTTGTACCGCGTCTTGTAGCCGCGGTTGCCGCCCTCTTCGACGCGGCCGGTGTTCCACGCGCCTTCGATCGAGTCGATGTGGTAGTAACCCTCGTTCTGCGACGTCTGGAACCGCACGTCGTCGAACACGTAGAACTCGGCCTCCGGGCCGAAGTAGACGGTGTCGGCGATGCCGGTCGTCTTGAGCCATGCCTCGGCCTTGGCGGCGACCTGACGCGGGTCGCGGCCGTACGGCTCGCCCGTACGCGGCTCGACGATGGAGTGGCTGATGTTCAGCGTCTTCGCCGCACGGAACGGGTCGACGTAGGCCGTCGCCGGGTCCGGGATCAGCTTCATGTCCGACTTGTGAATCGCGGCGAAGCCGCGGATCGACGAGCCGTCGAACATGACGCCCTCGGTGAAGAAGTCCTCGGGCAGCGTGCTCGCGGGGACGTTGAAGTGCTGCTGCTGACCGGGCAGGTCCGTGAAACGGACGTCGACGAACTCGACGCCCTCGTCCTTGATGAACCGCAGGACTTCCTCGGGACTGGTGAACATTCGACCTCCGTCAGAGCAGTTGGTGTAGAAAATCTATGAAGCGGCGGTTGCCTCGCGGTGTCTCGATTGTTTCGGCGATGTTTCGCGGGGCGACCCGGCCCGACTCACAGCATGCAACACGGCTCAGGTCCGCACGACGGCGGTGTCGGTGAACCGGTCGTGCAGCCCCCGTCCGTCCTTGTCGAAGATCACCGCGGGTACCAGCAGCATGAGCAAGACCGTGCGCGCCACCGCGCGATACGGGTCGACCGGGGCAGGGCGGTCGATCCGAACGACCCGCAGCCCGAACAGGTACATGCCGAGCGTGCGCCCGGCGACCAACAACCCCACGACGTAGTCGACGGCGAACGGGACGAGACTCCACGATCCGGGCAGCCGAGCCGCACCGGAGTGATGCCCACCCTGCACGAACAACGCGGCCACGAGACCGGACGCCAGCGCGTCGACGACGAAGGCACCGAGCCGGACGCCGGTGGGCGCCAGCGAGCCCGAGCCGTGCTCGGGCAGGCCGATGCGTTCGCCGCGGTACGCCTGAGGCGCGGAGGTCACGACCGGCGGCGGACGGTGCGCTGCACGTTGCGCATCTTGGCGCCCTGCGGCAGCGGACCCTGCGGCAACTGCTGTGCCCGCGAGCCCGCCAGCGCGGCCAGGCGCTTGTCGAGCGCGGAGACCTGCTCCTTCGACAAGTTCGTGGGCAGCTTGACGAGGTAGCGATTCAGCTTGGCCAGGCGCAGATCGCCCTCGCCGGTGCCGACGATGACGTCGTAGATGGGTGTCTCGCCGCTGACCCGCGCGATCTTCTTCTTCTCCTGCGCGATCAAGCCGCGGACCCGGTGCGGCGCGCCCTCGCCGACCAGCACGATGCCGGGCCGGCCGACGAGCCGATGCACCAGATCGAGCTGTGCCGTGCCCGCGACCCCCTGCGTCAACCGCCAGTCACCGCGCAACTGCTGCTGCAGCGTCGACCCCGCCGCACCTGGTGTGCCCTCGATCTGGGAGAAGATCGAGCTCTGCGCGCGCCGGTTGAACACGATCATGAACGCAATGAGCACCGCGAAGACGGCGATCGGGATGGGGTAGATCACCGAGCCGCTGATCAGGAATACGACGACGTAGGCGACTGCGGCAGCGAGGGCACCGAAGAGCGCCGCGTAGGGGATGAAGCGCGGGTCGTTCTGGCGCGTGACGGTGAACGCCTGCCGAAGGGCGCTCCACGTCTCGCGCCGCTTCTGGCGCCGCTGCTGGCGGGCAGCCTTCTTCTCGGCGCGGGTGAGCTTGGCAGGCATGAGGGAATTCTATGGGCGAGCCGAGATCGCCTGCTGATAGAGGCGTCCGGCTCGATAGGACGAGCGCACGAGCGGACCGCTCATCACGCCGGCGAAGCCGAGCGCTTCGGCCTCCGTGCGCAGTTCGACGAACTCGTCGGGCTTGACCCAGCGTTGCACCGGATGGTGGCGCGGCGAGGGGCGCAGGTACTGCGTGATGGTGATCAGCTCGCAATCGACTTCGCGCAGGTCGCGCAGCGCCCGGCTGATCTCGTCGCGCTCCTCGCCGAGGCCGAGGATGAGGTTGGACTTCGTGACCAGGCCGGCTTCGCGCGCGAGCCGCAGCACGTCCAGTGACCGTTCGTAGCGAAACGCCGGCCGAATCGTCTTGAAGATGCGCGGCACCGTCTCGATGTTGTGTGCGAACACCTCAGGTCGGCTCGAGAACACCTCGGCGAGCTGATCGGGGTCGGCGTTGAAGTCGGGGGCAAGCAACTCGACGCCGGTGCCGGGGTTGAGCGCGTGAATGCTGCGGACCGTCTCGGCATAGAGCCACGCACCGCCGTCGGCGAGGTCGTCGCGCGCGACTCCGGTGACGGTCGCGTAACGCAGCCCCATCGCCTGCACGCTCGACGCGACGCGGCGCGGCTCGTCACGGTCGAGTGGTTGCGGCTTGCCGGTGTCGATCTGGCAGAAGTCGCACCGCCGAGTGCACTGGTCGCCACCGATCAGGAACGTGGCTTCGCGGTCTTCCCAGCACTCGTAGATGTTCGGGCAGCCCGCTTCCTGGCAGACGGTGTGCAGTCCCTCGCGCTGCACCAGCGCGCGCAGCTCGGTGTACTCCGGGCCCATCCGGGCACGCGTCTTGATCCACTCAGGTTTGCGTTCGATGGGAGTCGCTGCGTTACGCGCCTCGATACGCAGCAACCGCCGGCCTTCCGGCGCCGTCGCGGGGTCGGGGCGAACGGCGGTCACGAGTCGAGGGTACGCGTCATGCGGTGCCGATCAGCGCGTGCGCAGCGAGGTAGCAGCCGAGCAATGCGAGGGCGGCGACGGTCGACATGATCGCGACGCGACGCGGCCCGCGATCGTGCGTCGCCACCGTCACAGTCGTCACGATGGCGATGACCGCAATGATCAACACACCCCCGAGCATCGAACCCGACTGTTTGCAGGCGAGCCCGTGCGACGAGTGCGAGCAACCGAATCGTGCCGCGACACTCAGGATCGCGAAGAAGCCGGCGGCGAGCCCGCCGAGCCAGATGACGGCGAGCGCGCTGCCGCGCACCAACCGCACCCGGCTGTCGGGAGTCCTGGCGTGCCTGCCCACCGCGGCTCAGGCCACCGCCGCGGTGCCGACGATCATGGCCAGGCGCTGCTCGACGACAGGCAGCACGTCGTCGACCGTGACGTCGCGCCCGAGTTCGCGCGTCAGCGACGTGACGCCGGCGTCGGCGATGCCGCACGGCACGATGCGGTCGAACCAGCTGAGGTCGGCGTCGCAGTTGAGCGCGAAGCCGTGCAGCGTGACGCCCTGAGCGACCCGTACGCCGATCGCTGCGATCTTGCGGTCCGGCCCGCGCTCGTCGGCCGAGACCCACGCGCCGCTCCGGCCGTCGATGCGTCCCGCGCTGACGCCGAATTCGCGGCACACCTCGATCAGCATCGCCTCGAGACGCCGGACATAGGCCACGACGTCGATCGGGTCGGCCAGCCGCAGGATGGGGTACCCCACCAGCTGCCCCGGCCCGTGCCAGGTGATCTTGCCGCCGCGGTCGACGTCGATGACCGGCGTGCCGTCGAGCGGACGCTCCCACGCCTCGGTGCGACGGCCGGCCGTGAATACCGGCGGGTGCTCGAGCAGCAGCACGGTGTCGGGCTCGTGACCGGAAACGACGGCTTCGTGCACGCGCCGCTGCTCGTCCCAGGCCTGCTGGTAGGGCACCGAACCGGCCCGGATCACGCGCAATTCCACACGGTCAGATTACGCGAGCGGCGGTCGTGACCCGTGGGGCGCACAGGAGCCGTACATGCGGCTGTGGACAACTTCGGGCGGCCCCGAGGGTCGCCCTAGGCTGAGGCCCGATGAGCACGACGAGCCCGAAGCTGCCGGGGTACGCCGTCGAGCGGCTGCTCGGCCGCGGCGGGTCCGGCGACGTCTGGGCGGCGCGCGTCCGGGCCACGGGCGAGCCGGTTGCCCTGAAATGGATCACTCGCGGCACCGAGGCCGCGGGCGCGCGCGAGGCGGCGTTGCTCACCGCGCTCGATCATCCACATCTCGTACGCGTGCACGACGTCGTGCCCGACCGCGGCGGTGCGGCGCTGGTGCTCGACCTCGCCGACGGCGGTTCGCTCGCCGAGCTGATCGCCGCGCGCGGACGGCTGACGCCGGGCGAGGTCGTCACGGCACTGTCGCCGATCGCATCCGCACTCGCGCATGCACACGCGAACGGGGTCGTGCACGGCGACGTCACGCCGGGCAACATCTTGTTCACCTCGGCCGGCCTGCCGCTGCTCGCGGACCTCGGCGTCGCGCGGTTGCGCGGCGACGCGGCCGCACTCGACGGCACGCGGTGCACTCCCGAGTACGTCGACCCTGCCGTCGCGGCCGGTTGCGTGCCCGGCCCGCCGTCGGATGTCTTCATGCTCGCCGCAGTTGCCGTGCACGCGCTGACCGGCACTCCGGTGTGGCGCGGTGCGACGGCCGACGACAAGGTCGCGGCGGCTGCCGCGGGCGCGATAGGCGACGTTGCCGACCGGCTTCGAGTAGCGGCGGTTCCCGACGAGGTCGCCGCGGTCGTCGCGCGCGGTGTATCGCTCGATCCCGCGGCGCGCGGCACGGCGTCCGAGTTCGCGCTCGACCTGCGGCACGCGGCTGAACCTGTTCCGGTCGACCTGCATGCCGGCGGGGCGCGTCCACCGATCCCGGACCCCGTCGGCGAACCCGTCCAGCGCAGCGGGCCGCGGCACGCGGCGCAGCCGAGCAGCAACGGCTCGTCGGCTGTCTTCACCCGGCTCTTGCAATCGCGCCCGCGTCCACAGCTGGCGCCGCGCGGTTGGCGGCAACGGTTGCGGGTGCGCGACCGACGCCGGCGCATCGCTGCCGCGGTGACGGTCTGCGTGCTCGCCGGTGCCGGCATCGTCTGGGGACTCGGCGTGTGGACACCGCCGTCGCATCACAGCGGCGCCGCGACGGTGCGCAGCGCCGTGTTGCCGCCGGGCATCGACGAGAGCCTCGCGTCGCAGACGGCGGACGTGGGCACGGACGCCCCGTCCTCGCCCGCGCCGTCCTCGGACTCGCCCTACGCACTCACGCCGGCGTCAGCCGCACGGATCCTGGCCGGGCTCGACGACCTGCGCCAGCATGCGTTCGCGTTGCGCGAGCCGGTGCTGCTCACCGGCGTCTACCCGCCGGGCAAGCTGCTCGACGACGACACCACGCTGCTGCTTCGGCTCGTCCCGCGCAACTGCGGCCTGCAGGGCGTGCGCACCACGTATTCGGACGTGGCGATCGTCAGCCGGTCGGCCACGGCGGTAGTTGTGTCGGCGCGCGCGGCGCTCGCTCCGTCGCTGCTCGTGTGCGGTACGTCGGCGTCGGCGCAAGCGTCCGGTTCAGCGGCGATTGCGGTGCGTATCACGCTGATGTGGCGTGGTCGCGGCTACCTGATCAGTGACATCCGGCGCTGACGCGTCACCGCAGCGCGGCGCGCAGGGCGGACTCGACGTCCGGGTGCCTGAACTCGAATCCGGCCGCCTGCAGCTTTGCCGGTATCGCCCGCTGGCCGGTCAGCGCGTCCTGCGCGAGCTCGCCCAGGACGATCCGCAAGGCGACACCCGGCACACGGAGCACCGCCGGCCGATGCAGCACCGCGCCGAACGCTGCAGTGAACTGGGCGTTGCGCACCGGAGTGGGCGCGGTCACGTTCACCGAGCCGGGCACGTCATGGTCGAGAAGGAACCTGATCGCGCGCACCTCGTCGGTGAGCGATATCCACGAGAGGTACTGGCGCCCGTTGCCGAGACGCCCTCCGGCGCCCATCAAGAAGACCGGGCGCAGCCGCCGGATCAGGTCGGCGTCACGATCGAGCACGATCCCCGTGCGCAACCGCGTGACGCGCACGTCGGCGTCCTCGGCCGGCTGCGTAGCGGCTTCCCACTCGACGCACATCTGTGCGAGAAAGCCCGCGCCGGGGCCGGCGCTCTCGTCGATCTCGCGCTCACCTGCGTCGCCGTAGTAGCCGACCGCGCTCGCGGCGACGAACGTGCGCGGGCCGCCGTCGCCAACTGCGGCCAGCGCTCGCGCGATCGTCGCCACGGTGTCGATCCGGCTGGTGCGCAGCGTCTGCTTGTACGCATCGGTCCAACGCTTCGCACCGACGTTCGCGCCCGACAGACACACGACCGCGTCCGCGCCGGTGAGCACGGTCGGGTCGAGTTCGGCCGACCCGGGTTGCCACTGGACCTCGTCCGGCCGCGTCGCCGGATCACGGACCAGAGTCGTGACCTGATACCCGTCCCCTCGCAACGAGCGGGACAGGGCCGTCCCGATCAACCCG
>DATGFB010000059.1:0-3614 GCA_035309605.1 Jatrophihabitantaceae bacterium | reverse complement strand
CGGCTGATCGAAAGGAATCTGCTTCACGCACGTCGGCCGTAGATGTCGCGTCGGTGCCCGACAGCGACGACGAGGACGACGAGGACCCGATCGTGGATCTCGTACACCACTCGGTAATCGCCCGTGCGTACCCGCCACTCGCCCGTACCGCCGGCAAGCTTCTTTGCGCCGGCGGGGCGAGGTTCGATAGCCAGCAACTCGATGGCCGCTTGCACGCGCCGGCGGGCGGTCACGTCGAGTTTGCGCACCTGGCGTAGCGCGGCGGGCGCTACCTGGATCTGATACGTCACGTCAGGCCGAGATCCGCCTTGACCTGCTCCCAGGGAATCGGTTCTGCGCCTGCGTCAATCTCGTCGCGGGCGTGCTGCGCTGCGTGGATGTCACTCAGTTCCTCGGCAGCCTCGATGAGTAGCTCCAAGTCCTCCGCAGCGATCACGGCGGCGACCCGTCGGCCACGGCGAGTGAGATAGACGGGATCGTGTCCGACCCGCGCCGCGTCGACGACATCGGCCAACCGGGCGCGGGCGTCAGTCAGGGTGATGTCGGACATGGGCCCACCTTAGCGCGGGAATCGCGGAAATGTACAAAAGCGCGGAATTACGATGCCGACGCCCCGCGTCCACAGACATCCGGACGTGCAGCGGGCGCACCGGCAGAATGGCCGGGTGCCAACCGCCTTCTGGGCCACGATCGCCGGGATCCTCGGGCTCGCCGTCGGCTCGTTCCTGAACGTCGTGATCTACCGGGTGCCCGCCGGCGAGTCCGTCGTGCACCCGCCGTCGAAGTGCCCGAACTGCGGTGCGCCGATCCGCAACCGGCACAACGTGCCCGTGCTCGGCTGGCTGGTGCTGCGCGGGCGCTGTTACGACTGCCACGCGCCCATCAGCCCGCGCTACCCGATCGTCGAAGCGGCCACCGGTGCGCTGTTCGCCGCCGTGACGATCCGTATCGTCGACCTGCACCTCGGCGAGGCATTGCCCGCCTACCTCTACCTGACCGCGATCGGCGTCGCATTGACGATGATCGACATCGACGTCAAGCGGCTACCCGACAAGATCGTGCTGCCGTCGTACCCGGTGCTCGCCGCGCTACTGCTCATTGCGACGATCGACAACTCCGACTGGTGGGCGCTCGGGCGAGCGGGCATCGGCATGGCGCTGCTCTACGCGTTCTACTTCCTCACCGCATTCATCTACCCCGCGGGCATGGGCTTCGGCGACGTCAAGCTGTCGGGCCTGCTCGGCGGCATGCTCGCGTACCTGTCGTGGAAAGCGCTCGCGGTCGGCGCGGTCGGTGGGTTCGTACTGGGCGCCGTCGGGTCGCTGTTCCTGCTCGCGTTCCGGCGCGCCGGTCGCAAGAGCGAGATCCCGTTCGGGCCGTACATGATCGCCGCCGCGCTACTCGCGGTGTTCGTCGCGAACCCGATCGCGAATGCCTACCTGCACCTGCTGCACCACTGACCTCCGGGGAGTTTGCATTGCGCTATGCGCAAGGCAAACTCCCGGGAGCACTCCGTTGATGATCTAGCGGGTGCGCGCGATCACGACGTCCGTCAGCGTTTCGAGAGCTGAGCGGGCCGGCACGTCCGGAAGATCGGCGAGCAAGGCGCGCGACGAATCGGCATAGCTGCGCAGTGTTGCGCGGGCCTCGTCCAGCGCGGCCGACTCGCGCAGCAGCCGCAGTGCGGTCGCGTGCCGTCCGTCGTCGAGCAACGGCCCACTGACCAGAGCGCGCAGCTCGGCGTCGGCTGCATCCACCGAGCGCAGCGCGTACAGCACCGGCAGCGTCAGGATGCCCTCACGCAGATCGGTACCGGGCGTCTTGCCCGACTCGTCGCTGTCCGAGGCGATGTCGAGGATGTCGTCGCTGATCTGAAACGCCACGCCGATCTGCTCGCCGAAGCGGCGCAGCCGCCCGATGAGTTCGCCGTCGACGCCTGCGAAGTGCGCGCCGAACTCCGCGGCAGTCGCAATCAGCGAACCGGTCTTGTCCGCAAGCACGCCGAGGTAGTGCTCGATCGGATCGGCGCCGTCGGCGGGTCCGACCGTTTCGTGGATCTGTCCGGTGACGAGCCGCTCGAACGTCTGCGCCTGCAGGCGCACCGCGTGCGGGCCGAGGTCGGCGAGCAGGTTGGACGCCCGCGAGAACAAGAAGTCGCCGGTCAGGATCGCGACCGTGTTGTCCCACCGCGCGTTCGCGGACACCGCGCCGCGGCGCACGGCTGCCTCGTCCATGACGTCGTCGTGATAGAGCGTCGCCAGATGCGTGAGCTCGACGACGACGGCTGCCGTGACGATCTCGGGACGCGTCGCGTCGCCGAACTGCGCGGCGAGCAGGCTCACCAACGGCCGGAACCGCTTGCCGCCCGCGGCGACGAGATAGGACGCTGCGTCGCGGACGAACTCGTCGTCGGCCTTCACCGCAGCGCGCAACGCCAACTCGACGGCGTCCAGCCCGGCGCGCACCGACCGCTCCAGCCCCGCATCGGCGAATTGGACGCCGAGCAGATCGGCGCGTTCGGTCATGAGATCAGCTGCTTCCCAGCCTTCGATGCCAGGTCGAGCACAGGCTGGGGGAACACGCCGAGCACGACGGTCACCAGCACGCCCAGCGTGAGCGCGACGGTGGTCGTCCAGCCCGGGATCGCCACGGTCGGGCCGTTCTCCGGCGGCGCGGCGAAGAACATCAGCACGACGACGCGCAGGTAGTAGAACGCCGCGATCGCCGAGAAGATCAGTGCGAGCACGACGAGCGGTCCGGCCACGTGGTACGCGGCCTTGAACACCGCGAACTTCCCGATGAACCCGGACGTCAGCGGGATGCCCGCCATCGACATCAGCAGGATCGTCATCACTACCGCGACCACCGGGCTCTTGCGCGCGAGCCCGGACCATTGCGACAAGTGCGTCGCCTCGCCGTCCGCGTCACGCACCACCATGAGCAGGCCGAACGCGGCAAGCGTGCTGAAGCCGTAGGTCAGCACGTAGAACAAGACGCTCGAGATGCCGTCCTTCGTCAGCGCCACCATGCCCACCAGGATGAACCCGGCGTGCGCGATCGACGAGTACGCCAGGATGCGCTTGAGGTCGGTCTGGGTGAGACCGAAGATCGCGCCCACCGCCATCGACGTGATCGCGACGGCCCATATCAGTGGCCGCCAGTTCCACGAGGTCGCGCTGAATCCGACGAACAGCACGCGCAGGATCGCGCCGAACGCGGCCACCTTCGTGCATGCCGCCATGAACGCGGTGACCGGTGTGGGCGAGCCCTGGTACACGTCGGGCGTCCAACTGTGGAACGGCGCGATGCCGGCCTTGAACAGCAGGCCGACGAGCAGCAACGCGAGCCCGACGTAGAGCAGCACATCCGATTTCGTCGAGGCCTTGCTCGCGTCGAGGATCACGCCGAGATCGACGGAGTTGGCGTAGCCGTACAGCAGCGCGATGCCGTACAGGAAGAACGCGGACGCGAACGCGCCGAGCAAGAAGTACTTGAGCGCCGCTTCCTGGGACGCGAGGCGGCGCCGGCGGGAAAGCCCGGCCATCAGATACAGCGGCAGCGACATCACTTCGAGCGCGACGAACATGAGCAGCAGGTTGTTCGACACCGTGAAG
>DATGFB010000058.1:0-5843 GCA_035309605.1 Jatrophihabitantaceae bacterium | reverse complement strand
CATCGTGCTCGAGATGGACGAGATCAACGGCGACTTCGAGGACACCTCCGTCGTCCTCGTCATCGGCGCCAACGACACAGTCAACCCCGCCGCGACGGACGAACCGAACAGCCCGATCGCAGGCATGCCCGTGCTGCACGTGTGGGAGGCGCACAACGTCATCGTCTTCAAGCGCTCGATGGCGGCCGGGTACGCCGGTGTGCAGAATCCGCTGTTCTTCCGCGACAACAGCCAGATGCTCTTCGGTGACGCCAAGGAGCGGGTCGAGGACATCATCAGGGCACTGTGAGCGCCCTCTAGGGTTGAGACATGGAGTTTCGGCGGTTGGGGTCGTCGGGCCTCGTGGTGTCGGTTGTCGGGCTCGGTACGAACAACCTCGGCCGCAAACTCGACGAGGCGCAGAGCAAGGAAGTCGTGACTGCGGCGCTCGATCAGGGCGTCACGTTGTTCGACACGGCTGACGTGTACGGCGCGTCCGAGGAGCGACTCGGCGCACTGCTCGAGAGCACGCGCGACGACGTCGTCATCGCGACGAAGTTCGGGCATCGCGTCCGTGGCGGCCCCAACGACATCGGCGAGGACTGGGACGCACGCGGGTCGCGGCGCTACATCATGCGCGCCGTCGAGGCGTCACTGCGCCGGTTGCGCACCGACTGGATCGATCTGTATCAGCTGCACAGCCCGGATCCGAAGACACCGATCGACGAGACCCTGTCCGCACTGACCGATCTCGTACGCCAGGGCAAGGTGCGCTACGTCGGCAACTCGCAGTTCACCGGCTGGCAGGTCGCACACGCCGAGTGGGTCGCGCGCACCCGGGGGTTCGAACACTTCATCAGCGCGCAGAACCAGTACAGCCTGCTCGACCGCGAGATCGAGGCCGATCTCGTCCCGGCGCTGCTCGAGTACGACCTCGGCTTGCTGCCGTTCTTCCCGCTCGCCAACGGCCTGCTCACGGGAAAGTACCGGCGCGGCGAACCGCCGCCCGAGGGCAGCCGCATCCAGATGTGGAAGCGCGAGTCACTGCTCACCGACGACGTGTTCGACCGGCTCGAGGACCTCGAGGCGTTCGCACACGCACGCGGCGTGCAGCTGCTCGACGTCGCCATCGGTGGGCTCGCGGCACAGCCCGCGGTGGCGAGCGTCATCGCCGGCGCGACGTCGCGCGAGCAGGTCGAGGCGAATGTCGCGGCCGGCGCGTGGCAGCCGACGCGAGACGACCTCGCCGAGCTCGACGAGATAACCGCGGCTGCGTGACCGCTACGAGCAGACCGGCGACACGTGCGTCACGTTCGCCGTCGGCGTGCCCGCGTTGTTGGTCGTCATGTGCCCGTCGGCGTGCAGGCGGAACGAACCGGCGTCGCCGGATCCGCCGAAGTTGATCGTCAGCCCGCCCTCTGACTGGCCGGCTTTGTTGTTGCCGCCGCCACCCCACAGCGTGCCGTGCCCCGTGTACCACGTGACGCCGTCGACCTGGAACTGCGCGGTGCCTTCGACGGTGAAGCCGCCCCAGTCGCCGTTGTTGTTGGTGGACTCATGTTGCACGCCGTTGCCGTCGAGCCAGACGAGGCTGAAGTCGCCGGCCGAGAACGGGCAGTTCGGCGGCGGTGCGTGCGTGCCGAGGTCCATGCTGAACCCCGCCGCGCTGCCCGTCGACGCAGCCGCGGATGCGGACGGCGCCGCGAACGCCATCGTGGCCAGTCCCGCGACTGCGAGTGCGGCTACCTGAGAACGCCGACCGATCATGATGCCTCCCGTGGCCCGAAGTCGCGCGGACGTTAGACGTAGGCCCTTTGCGGTCACAATCGATCAACTCACCGCTCATCACTGACTCACAGCGATGTTGTGCAGGTTGCGGTGAAACATCCAGTTCGCTTGTTCGCGCGAGCTCAGGTAAGCAGGGACGCGTCGATGCTGAGAACGCCGTCCGCCACCGTTGCGAGTTGAGTTGGTATGCCCGAGATCGTGCAGTTGCTCGTGTCGCCCATCCATCGCTACGAGGGACGGCCGTCGGACGGCCCGCAGCCGATCGAGGTTGCCGAGCTCGTCGACGAGATCGAGATCCGCGCGAACCTCGGCATCGTCGGTGACCGGTACTTCGGCGAACGCGCTCACCGCGACGCCGCGGTCACGATGATGGCGGCTGAATCGCTGCCGCCCGGAGCGGATCTGACGCACACGCGGCGCAACGTTCTGCTGCGCGGGTACGACATCGACGCGCAGGTAGGCCGCACGATCACCATCGACAGCGGCGTGGGCCCGATCGCGTTCGCAGTGCACCGTCCGGCCAACCCGTGCGCGTGGATGGACGCCGTCATCGGTCCGGGCAGTCGCGACCTGCTCCAGGGCAAGGGCGGCGTGCGCACTCAGCCGCTTGACGACGGCGTGCTGCGCATCGGCCCCGTTACCATCGCCGAGATCTGAGCCCCGACGAGGAGGCCGCGGTGCCTACTGCGCTGCCCGCACTGACCGACGTCACCGCGACGCGCGCGATCCTGCACGAGCTCGCCGAGCACGTCATGGCGGCCGAGCAGTATGCGGCTGCCGGAACGGTCCGGCTGCACGCCGCGCCCGACGGTTTCATGACCGGATGGTTCACGAGCGAGGACGGCGAGGTGGTCCGGTTGCGCTTCGATCGGGGCGAGCTCGTGCGCGAGTACCGCGACGTCGTCGAACGCAACTCGCGCGCGGTGATCGCCGGCATCGACGCACAAGCGTGTGCCGTGCTGTGCGCATGGTGGTCGTTGGGTGATGCCGCGCTGTCGGCGCTGGCGCCGCGCGACGGCGAGTCGATCAGCCCGGTCGTGCTGTGGCCCGAGCACTTCGACATCGCGGTGACGCTCACGACCGCGACTGGCGCCAAGGCCAACCTGGGGTTCTCCCCCGGCGACGAGTTCAGCGCCCAGCCATACGTCTACGTGGGTCCGTGGGACGCGCGTACCGGCGAATTCTGGAACGCACCGTTCGGCGCGTACCGCACCTACGAGCAGCTGTCGGGAGAAGACGCGCGTGCCGCGGCAGAGGAGTTCCTCGCCGCGGCACGCGCGCATCTTCCGTAGTGCGAGCTGACGTACGGGTCAGCTCACGTCTATCCAGCCGCCGCTCATGTAGCTCCCGACCGGAGTCGCGACACAGCCGGCGCCGGAATCGCGGGTCACCATCAGCAGCAGAATCTGGTAGCGCCCGGGCCCGTCGGGCCTGAACGTCAGCGTGATCGCCTTGCCGCTGACGAGTTGAGAGCCGGTCAGCACGAGTTGCGCGACCTGGTTCGTCACGGGAACCGTCTGCAACTCGTCCAGTGCGGCCACAGAACCTGCGAGCGGCGGCTTCACGGGCCCGTTCATCCGCACGGACACCGGACCCGCGAACGGCGGCTTGGCGGAGTGGTTCGGCTGGCGGAACACCGCCACGCGATACATCGTCACCGCAGCAGGCGCCGTCCACGTCGGGAGTTTCGTGGACACGGTCACCGCGTGCCCCGCCGTGGCGCGCTGGCGCACGTCCGTGCCGACGAAGCTCATCCATCCGCAGTTGTTCACCGGCGCCTGGCTCGCCGCCAGCGACCGGCTGGGCGACGCGTCCGACGCGCCCGACGGTTGCGGCGACGATGCGGCGGCGAACGCGGTTGTGGCATGCCGGCCGGTCTGCGCGCCCAGCGCGATTCCGGCGACGCTCACGGCAGCGACTGTCGCCGCCGCGAGTACGGGAAACAGCAATCGTCGCCCGGAACGGCGGCGCGGCGCGTCGAGCACGGAATTCGCGTCAATGCCGGGCATCGTCAGCGTGTCGACGCCGTCGGAGATCAACGCGGCGAGTTGTTCGTCGGTGTATGTCATCGCAGTTCAGCCTTTCGTTGTGGTTGGGGTTGCGAACACGTCCTGATCGGCGGCGACGAGCGCGCTGCGCATGCGCCGTAAGCCGTCCGACGTCTGGCTCTTCACGCTGCCCGTCGAACAGCCCATGGCTCGCGCCGTCTCGTCGACCGACAGCCCGGCGTAGTAGCGCAACACGAGGGTTTGCCGTTGCCGGCGGGGCACCGTGGCGAGCGCGGCTCGAACCGCCTCGCGCGATTCCCACGGCAGGTCGTCGCTGAGCGAGACACCGTCCGCCATCGACGGCGACAGCGAGAATCGCCATGCCCGCAGCGGGCCGACCCGGCGCCACGCGAGTCTCGTCAACGTCCGGTACGCGTAAGCGGGTGCGGCCACGGGGTCGTCGATGCGCGACCATGACCGGTACACGCGTAGCAGCGACTCCTGCACGAGGTCTTCGGCGCTGCCGAGGTCGCCGGTCATGAGCAGCGCCGCACCCAGCAGGCGCGGCGACACCTCGCCGACGAAGGAACGGAATTGCTGCTCTGGATCGGTGGCCTGGGCCGGTCGCCTCTCAACCTGTCGCATGCCTATAAGGACTCGACCGGACTCCGATCGGTTGGTTGCCTTCAGATTTCCACAGCGCTACCGGCGCAGAAAGCCGTACTCCTCGGCCTGGCGCGCGGCTGCCGCCCGCAGCTTCGTCACGTCCGGGCCGGCGCGCAGCAGTTCGCGCGACACGCTCGGCAGCACGAAGCGCGTGGCGTCGCCGAAGATGCGGCGCACGTCATCGGCACCGCCACCCTGCGCGCCGATGCCGGGCACCAGGAACGGGCCGCCGAGCTTGTCGAGGTCGAGGTGAACCTCGCCCACGGTGGCCCCGACCACGACACCGAGCGAGCCCACCGGCAGCGCACCCGCGTTGCGCACTGCGAGCTCGTCGACGACGAGTTGCGCGACGAGTCGTCCGTCGGCCGCACGGGCATGTTGAACCTGCGGTCCCTCCGGGTTGGACGTCAGGGCGAGGACGAACACCCCGGTACCGGCCGCATGAGCGAGGTTGAAGGCAGGTTGCAACGAGCCGACGCCGAGGTAGGGCGACACTGTGATGGCGTCGGCCGCGAGCGGTGCACGGGTATCGAGGTAGGCGCGAGCGTAGGCAGCCATCGTCGTGCCGATGTCGCCACGCTTGACGTCGAGCACGACCAGCGCGCCGTTCTCGCGGCAGGCGGCGACGGTGCGTTCCAGCACGGCGATGCCGCGTGAGCCGTACGCCTCGAAGAACGCCGATTGCGGCTTGACGACCGCGACCGTGGACCCGAACGCCTCGACGCATGCGTCGGCGAAGCGCGCCAGCCCGTCCACGTCGTCGGGCAGGCCCCAGGACGCCAGCAACTCCGGGTGCGGGTCGATGCCCGCGCACAGCGAGCCGCGTGCGGTCAGCGACGCGTCGAGCCGCGCGCCGAACGTGGTCAACCCGCGCTCGCCTCGGCCGCGGCGGGCATGTAGCGGTACGCGGCGGAATGGTGCGCGCGTCCGACCGCCTCGGTGAGTGTCGCGAAGCCGCGCTCGTCCAGCGCCTGCTCGAGTTCGCGCAGGATGCGCATCGGCGCGGTCGGGTCGCCGAAGACCGTCGTACCGACCGACACCGCGGACGCGCCGGCGAGGATGAACTGCAGCGCGTCGAGGCCGGTGCGGATGCCGCCCATACCGAGGATCGGCAGGTGTGGGATGGCGTGACGCACCTGCCATACGCAGCGGACCGCCACCGGCCGGATCGCGGGGCCCGACAGGCCACCGGTCACACCGCCGAGCGCAGGTGCCATGGTGTCGGTGTCGATCACCATGCCCAGCAGCGTGTTGATCAGCGAGAAGCCGTCGGCGCCGGCGTCGGCGCAGCCCCGGGCGATCAGCCCGATGTCGGTGACGTCGGGCGAGAGCTTCGCGAAGACCGGCTGGCGTGGGTCGGCCGCGCGGCGCACCGCGCCGATCACGCGCGACGAGGCGATCACGTCACAGGCGAAGACCTGG
>DATGFB010000057.1:0-2114 GCA_035309605.1 Jatrophihabitantaceae bacterium | reverse complement strand
CTCGCAGGGCGACTCTGGCGGCTATCACGGCTACTGGGGTATCGACTTCACGCGCGTCGACCCGCACCTCGGCACTGATCAGGACTTCGCCGACTTCACCTCGTGCGCACACTCGCTCGGCATGAAGGTGATCCTCGACGTCGTCGTCAACCACACGGGCGACATCATCCAGGACGGCTCGACGTACAGTCCGGCGCCGTACCGCGACTGCCACGGAAAGGTCTTCAACCCCGCGCGTTACGTCGGCAAGAGCACGTTCCCGTGCATGAGCGTGAAGTACATGCCGAACCCGCCGTTCGTGCTGCCGGGGCTCGCGCACGTGAAGAAGCCCGCGTGGCTGAACGACCTCACGAACTACCACGACCGCGGCCCCGTCGACTTCTCCTCGTGCAGTCAGGCGTGCTTCGAGCAGGGCGACGTCTTCGGGCTCGACGACCTCTTCACCGAAAAGCCCGCGGTCGTCAACGGTCTCGTCCAGATCTACGCCGACTGGATCGAGAAGTACAAGCTGGACGGCTTCCGCGTCGACACGGCGCGCCACGTCAACGCCGGCTTCTGGCGGCTGTGGGACCCGAAGATGATCACCGCGGCGCGGATAGTCGGTGTGCACGACTTCCAGATCTTCGGCGAGGTCCCGATTACCGACACGATCGAGCAGTCCACCTACGTGCGCGACCGCGGCCTCCCGAGCGTCCTCGACTTCCCGTTCCAGGACGCGGCCGCCGGCTATGCGTCGGGCGGATCGAGTGCTCTCGCGATGCTGCACCGCCTGCAGGACGACGACTACTACCGGACGCCGGCCGGGAACGATCCGACACCGCCGACGTTCCTCGGCAACCACGACATGGGTCGCGCCGCGTTCGAGATCGCGCAGCAGGGCGGCGGGCTCTCGGGCACGGCGCTCCTCCAGCACCTCGAGCTCGGCTACGACCTGCTGTACCTGATGCGTGGTGCGCCGGTCGTCTACTACGGCGACGAGGTCGGGATGATCGGCACCGGCGGCGACCAGCAGGCGCGCCAGGACATGTTCCCGACGCAGGTGAGCGACTGGCAGACGCAGCCGCGAGTCGGCTCGCCGCCGATTGGCACCGGCTCATCGTTCGACGTCACGAACAACCCGATCGAGGACGAGCTCAGCCTGCTCAGCCGCTTGCGCGACGAGAATCCCGCGCTCGCGACCGGCTGGACGATCCCCCGCTATGCCAAGGGCGGCGTGCTCGTCGTCAGCCGCATCGACCCCGTGACGAGGCTCGAATACGTCGAGGCGTTCAACAACGGCGCGGCGCGTGCGACCGTCAGAGTCCAGACGTCGACCTATGGAAGCTGGACGACGCTGCTCGGTCCCGGCGGCAGCGGCAATTCGCTCGCCTCTGGAGAGATGTCCCTCACCGTGCCCGCGGTCGGCGTCGTCCTTCTGAAGGCCGATGAGACGGTCGTGCTCGGCCAGGCCGAGAGGCCGGGACTCACCGTCGCTGCGGATGACCTGAGCGACCTGTTCGCAGCGACTGCGACGGCATCCGGCATCGCCCCGGTAAGCGTCGCATTCGCCTACCGGCGCGCGGGCACGACCGCGTGGCACCGCATCGACGTCGACACCTCCCAACCGTTCCGCGGGTTCATAGACCCGGCGAAATTTCTGCGGCACGAGCGCATCCAGGTGATTGCGATCGAGCGGACGCTGGACGGGAGCATCGCGGCGTCGACGGTCGTGCCCTTCACGGTTCCTTGACCGACCCCGAAGGGTTCAGAAACTCGGCCACTGGCGATCTGAGGCGGCGAGCTCGGTAGGTTCGGGTCCCTTGGTGGTCTTCGTCGAGGGAGGTTTGGTTGCTCTGGTCGTTTCTCTACCTGGCTGTGCGGGGTGTTTTCGATCTGCTCGTGCTCGCGGTGCGGCCGGCACGGTCGAAGGACGTCGAGATCCTGGTGTTGCGGCATGTGCTGGCGGTGCTTCGGCGGCAGTCGGCTCTCCCGCGGCGGACGGCTGCCGATCGTGCGTTTCTCGCGGCGTTGAGTCAGTTGTTGCCTCGGACGGCGTGGACGTGCTTCGCTGTGCGGCCGGAGACGCTGCTTGGCTGGCACCGTCGACTTGTCGCTCGCCGGTGGACGTATCCATC
>DATGFB010000056.1:0-4294 GCA_035309605.1 Jatrophihabitantaceae bacterium | reverse complement strand
GACGGCGACGCGGTCGTCGGCTCAGCGACGATCACCGCGGCGGGTCGCGCGGCGTGACCCGGCCGTGGCCCGCGGGCGCCGCGACCGGGGTCGGTTCGTTTCCCGGCGCGGACTCGGTCGACGCGCACCGCACCGTCTTCGGCGAGTTGCCTGAATTCCCGCATCTGGTCGAGTTGCCCGGGCGCGGGCCGGGCGCGAGTCTGATCGGTCGCAGCGCCGCGCTGCTCGTCGATATGCCGGTCGAGATCGCGCCGTCGTCGTGGCGCATCACGTCCCGTGCGGGCCGCGACCTGCACCGGGCACGTGACCTGCTGGCAGTCGACCTGGACGCGCTCGAGCAAGCCGCGGACGGCTGGGCCGGTCCGCTCAAGGTGCAGGCGGCCGGCCCGTGGACGCTCGCCGCAGGCGTCGAGTTGCCGAACGGGCATCGGGTGCTGACCGACGCGGGAGCCGTGCGCGATCTCACCGCATCGCTCGCCGAAGGTTTACGCGAACACCTGGCCGAAGTACGCCGCCGGGTCCCGGGCGCGTCGGTCGTCCTGCAACTGGACGAGCCCTCGCTGCCGGCAGTGCTCGCCGGTGCACTGCCGACCGCGTCCGGCTACGGCACGGTGCGATCCGTCGACGCGAATGTCGCCGAGCAGGGTTTGCGCAACGTCCTTGGCGTGATCGATGCCGGTGCGCGTGCGGTGCACTGCTGCGCAACGGACGTGCCGATCACGCTCCTACGCGCAGCGGGTGCGGACGCGATCGCGATCGACGCAGCGCTGGTGAGCACCGACGCGCTCGACGACCTCGGCACCGCAATCGACGCCGGTGTATCGCTCTGGCTCGGCGTAGTGCCCGGCACCGACGCCTCCATCGACCACAACACCGGTCGCGACGCCGTACGACGCATTTGGCACACCCTCGGCTTCGCCGACGCCGAGGCAGCCGCGAGCATCGTGCCAACGCCAGCCTGCGGCCTCGCCAATGCCACGCCCGACTACGCCCGCCGAGCAATGAAAGTAGTCCGCGAAGTAGGCGAGGCTTTGCGTGAAAGCGGGGGTTGAGTTAGGGAGCGACCGAAACAGCGATGAGCGCTCGCGCGAAGAGCCGTGGCCCGCGCGTGGCCGAAGGCCGGTTACAGCGGGGGTTGAGTGAGGTGGTGACCGAAAGAGCGATGAGTGCTCGCGCGAAGAGCGTGGCCACGCGCGTGGCCGAAAGGCCAGTTACAGCGGGGGTTGAGTGAGGTGGTGACCGAAACAGCGATGAGCGCTCGCGCGAAGAGCCGTGGCCCGCGCGTGGCCGAAGGCCACTTGCGCGTGTGGCGCGAAGCACCACGTCGGCCACAAACGTGCAAGTGGCGCGAGCGCGCCACATGCGCACGGCGCGAAGCGCCGTTATCTAACAGCGAACCAGATCAGGCAGAACGCGCCGGCGGCCATGCAGTAGGCGCCGAACGGGCGCAGTGACCGGTTCGACAGGTACTTCGTCAGGAACCGCACCGACAGGTACGCGCCGATGCCGGACAGAATGGATGCGAAGACGACCTGGCCGCGGATGCCGTCGCCGAGATGTCCGCCGAGATCGCCGAGCTTGAGTGCACCCGCCGCGAGAATCACCGGCGTGGCAAGCAGGAACGAGAACCGCGCCGCGTCCTCGCGCGACATGCCCGCGATCATGCCGCCGACCATCGCGACGCCCGAGCGCGAAATGCCCGGCGCCAGCGCGAGGATTTGTGTCGAGCCGATGCCGACCGCTTGCGCTGTCGGCTGCGCGGCGAGTTTCCTGTCCGACTCCGGACCGGTGATCCGTTCGTCGACGTACTGCGTGTTCACGCTCGGGTCGCGCCTACGCAGCCGCTCCGCGAAGAGCAGGATCAGGCCGTTGACCATGAGGAACGCAGCCGTCGGGTTCGGCTTGGCGAGCGTGGTGCGGAACGAGTGCTCGAGCAGCAGGCCGGTGATGCCGACCGGGATCGTCGCGATGACGAGCAGCCAGGCGAGGCGCTGGTCGGGCGTGCGTATCTCGCGGCGGCCGATGCTGGTGATCAGCGCGCCGACGATGCGCACCCAGTCGCGCCAGAAGTAGATGATCAACGCGATCGCGGTGGCGACGTGCAAGCCGACGATGAACGCGAGGTACGGCGACTCCGGAGTGCTCACGTTCAGGTCGCGCGCCCAACTGCCGCCCACGACCGCGGGGATCAGCACGCTGTGCCCCAGGCTGGAAACCGGGAAGAGCTCAGCGACACCCTGCATGGCTCCGACGACGCCGGCCTCGAGCCAGCTCAGGTGATGATGCACGCGCCATACCTTTCCAGACGGCGCGTTCGGCCCGGCGTTGTGTCACAGCCTCTCGATAGATTCAGGTCGTGACCGAGGTGGACGAAGCGCCGGTCGAGGCGCGCGAGCAGCACGCCGAGCTCTCGCAGCAGCTCGACGAACATGCCTACCGCTACTACGTCCTCGACGACCCGACGGTCAGCGACGCCGAGTACGACCTGCAGATGCGCCGCTTGCAGGAGCTCGAAGACCGTTACCCCGAGCTGCGCACGCCGTCCTCGCCGACGCAGCGTGTCGCGGGCACTTACTCCACGCTGTTCACCGCGGTCGACCACCTCGAGCGCATGCTCAGCCTCGACAACGCGTTCAGCGCCGACGAGATAACGGCGTGGGCGCATCGCGTCGAACGCGACGCGGGGACGGTTCCGGCGTACTTGTGCGAGCTCAAGGTCGACGGCCTGGCGGTCAACCTCGTCTACGAGAACGGGCGGCTCGTCCGTGGTGCCACGCGCGGCGACGGGCGCACCGGCGAAGACGTCACGCCCAACCTGCGCACGATCGATGTCGTTCCTGATCAACTCGCAGGCGACGACATCCCACGCGTCCTCGAGGTGCGCGGCGAAGTGTTCTTCCCCGTGGTGCACTTCGAAGAGCTCAACGAATCCCTGGTCGCGGCGGGCAAGCCGCCCTACGCAAACCCGCGCAACACCGCCGCAGGCTCGCTGCGCCAGAAGGATCCGCGCGTCACGGCGAGCCGCCGGCTCAGCATGGTCGTGCACGGCGTCGGCCGGGTCGAGGGTGGTCCGCCCGTCACGGCGCAGTCGGAGTGGTACGAGCGGTTGCGGGCGTGGGGGTTGCCGACGTCGGCGCGGGCGAAGGTCGTATCCGATCTCGTCGGCGTGCAGGAGTTCATCGCGTACTACGGCGAGCATCGGCACTCCGTCGAGCACGAGATCGACGGTGTCGTCGTCAAGGTCGACGACCTCGCCCTGCAACGCCGGCTCGGTGCCACGAGCCGCGCGCCGCGGTGGGCGATCGCATTCAAGTACCCACCCGAAGAGGTCAACACCAAGCTGCTCGACATCCAGGTCAACGTCGGGCGCACCGGCCGCGTCACCCCGTTCGGCGTCATGGAGCCGGTGCGCGTCGCCGGCTCGACGGTCGACCGCGCGACGCTGCACAACGCGGACGAGGTCAAGCGCAAGGGCGTGCTGATCGGCGACACCGTCGTGCTGCGCAAGGCGGGTGACGTCATTCCCGAGATCGTCGGACCGGTGGTCGCGCTGCGCGACGGAACCGAGCGGGCGTTCAGGATGCCGAAGAAGTGCCCCTCGTGCGGCACGCCGTTGCGCCCGGAGCGCGAAGGTGACAAGGACATCCGCTGCCCCAACGCGCGGTCGTGCCCGGCGCAGCTGCGCGAGCGGCTGTTCAGCCTGGCGTCTCGAGGTGCGCTCGACATCGAGGCGCTCGGCTACGAGGGTGCCGTTGCGCTGCTCGACGCCGGTGCGATCGCCGACGAGGGCGACCTGTTCGACCTGGCGCCGCACGGCGACCTTGCCGAAGGTGCACGGCGGCTCGCAGCCGTGCCGTTCTACACACGCGCGGCGAAGAAGACCGATCCGGCCGAGCAGGTGCGCGACGGCCGGGTGCTCTCGGCCAACGGCGAGAAGCTCGTCGCCAACCTCGAACGCGCCAGATCGCAGCCGCTGTGGCGGGTGCTCGTCGCGCTGTCGATCCGGCACGTCGGCCCGACGGCGGCGCGTGCGCTCGCCACGCACTTCGGGTCGATGGACGCGATACGAGCGGCCAGTTCGGCCGAGCTTGCGGCGGTCGAAGGTGTCGGCGGCGTCATCGCCGACGCGGTGCTCGAGTGGTTCGCCGTCGGCTGGCACTCGGCGATCGTCGACAAGTGGGCCGCGGCGGGCGTGCGCATGGCCGACGAGGTCGACGAATCGACACCCAAGACGCTCGCCGGTTTGACCGTCGTCGTCACCGGGTCGCTGACGAGCTTCTCGCGCGACCAGGCG
>DATGFB010000055.1:0-4837 GCA_035309605.1 Jatrophihabitantaceae bacterium | reverse complement strand
ACGACCTCCGGCGTCGGCCAGGCCTCGACCTCGACCTCGGCCTACGTCCCGCCGGTCAAGCACGTCTTCGTGATCAACATCGAGAACAAGGGCTACGACACGACCTGGGGCCCGGCGTCGGCCGCGCCGTACCTCGCGCAGACGCTGCGCGCCAAGGGCGTGCTGCTCGACAGCTACTACGGCACCGCGCACAACTCGCAACCGAACTACGTCGCGCAGATATCCGGGCAGGGCCCGAACCCGCAGATGCAGGGCGACTGCCAGATCTACTCCCAGTTCGTGACGGTTGCGACGGTGCCGCCGGGACAGGCCGTCGGGACGGGCTGCGTGTTCGACGCGAGCGTGCCGAGCCTGCCGACGCAGATGTCGGTGGCCGGGCTGACCTGGCGCGCATACATGGAGGACATGGGTACGCCGTGCCGGCACCCGGTGCTCGACACCGCCGACTCGACGCAGACCGCAACGGTCGGCGACGAGTACGCCGCGCGGCACAACCCGTTCGTCTACTTCCGTGCCATCACCGACTCACCGAGTTGCGCGCAGAACGTGGTCGACCTGTCGAACCTGTCGTCGGATCTCGCGACCACGCTGACCACGCGCAACCTCACCTACATCACGCCGAACCTCTGCGACGACGGGCACGACTCGCCGTGCGTCGACGGACGGCCCGGTGGACTGGCGAGCGTGAACGCGTGGCTGCAGGTGTGGGTGCCGAAGATCTTGAACTCGCCAGCGTTCCAGCTGGACGGCATGCTCGTCATCACCGCCGACGAGGCAGACTCGCCGCAGAGCGACGCGAGCGCGTGCTGCGGTGAAGGACCGGGGCCGAACTCGGCGCTTCCCGGCATCGTCGGCCTGGGCGGCGGCAAGGTCGGCGCGCTCGTGATCTCGCACTTCACAAGGGGCGGGACGTGGAGCACGACGCCGTACAACCACTACTCGCTGCTCGCGTCGCTCGAGGAGATCTTCGGCCTGCCGTACCTCGGCTACGCGCAGACCGCCGGCCTGAATCGGTTCGGGCTGGACGTCTACAACAACGGGTGGAAGTAGACGGACAAGCGTTCGCCTCTCGTTCACCTCGTCGGCGTGTAGACCTCGACTTCTGTCTCCACTGACCCGGTCAGCATGGACCGTGTGAGTGCGATCGACGCACCGGGACGGCACGGGCGAAGGCCGCGGGTCGTCGCCCTCGGCGACAGCATCAGCTGCGGTGAGGGCGTCGGCGTGTCGGTGCATCTGGCACATACGTGGGCGGCGGTCGTCGCACACTCGCTCGGCGGCGAGCTGGATCTCCTCGCCACCCGCGGCGCGCGCATTGCGGACGTCCGGCTGAGCCAACTCCCGCTCGCGCTGGCGCGCCGCCCGGACGTGGCTACGTTGATCGTCGGCTTGAACGACATCAGCCGCGGCGGATGGGACGAGCCGCGCATGCGTGCCGACCTGCATACGGTCGTAGGGGCGTTGCGTGCGCAGGGCGTGACCGTCGTTCTCGGCCGGCTGCACGACCCGACCGCGCTGCTGCCGATGCCGGCCCGCATCCGGCAACGGATCGGCGCGCGCATCGCGGCGGTCAATGCCGCGGTCGACGCGTCGATAGGGCCGGACGTGCTGCTGCTCGACCTCGCCCGGATTCCGCAATTGCGCAACCGGGGCAGCTGGGCGGTCGATCGTGTGCATCCGTCGATCGCCGGGCATCGCGCCGTCGCCGAGGCGGCGTTGGACATCCTCGAGGCGAACGACGTGCGCGTTGCCGAACGTGTTCCCATCCGACCGGCGGCTGCGCGGTGCAGCCGACTCGCCGAGGTGAGGTGGCTGGCGCGGTACGGCGCGCCGTACCTGGTGCGCAACCTCGACCGCGTGCGGCAACCCGTCGGCGCCGACGCCGGCTGAGGTGGGTCTCCGGCAACGACTGCCGCGGCACTTCGCCGGTTACGTCGTCATCAACAGCACGACGTTCTCGATCGATCTGCTCTTGCTCACGACATTGCACGGCGCAGCGCACTGGCCGCTTGCCGCAGCGATCACCGTCAGCTACGCGACCGCCTTCACGCTGAGCTACGCACTGAACCGGCGCTTCAACTTCCGCTCGCATGCGCCCGTCGGGGGACAATTCGTGGTCTACGCCGCGGTTGTCGTCGTGAACTACCTGGCGCTCATCCTCGGTGTCGGTGACGGCCTGACCCACGCCGGCGTCGATTACCGCGTGTCGCGCGTCACCGCCGGCGCCTGCGAAGCCGTGTTCATGTATTGCGCGATGCGCTGGCTCGTGTTCCGCGATGTCCTGACGCCGATGCGCGCCGATGTTCCCGGCGCGCACCCGTCGATGTCGTCCCCCGAACAGAGATCGGGCGGGCCGTCTCCTGTTGACGGCCCGCCCGTGTCCCTGCCCTGATCAGTTGTTGATCATCTCCTGAGCAGGGAAGCTAGGCACCTGAATCGCCGCTGCCTTCCTTGCGTGCCAGAAGCCGAGCCCGGCAAGCACACCCATCACGACGGCCCCGAGGTAGGCCACGATCGAGCCGATGAACGCGATGTAACCGAGCGTGTCGAATGCGTACGCGTTGAGCAGCAGGCCACGCAGCGTCTCACCGCGGAACACGGTCGCCACCTCGGTGGCGAGCTTCGTGTTCGTCGGGTCGGCCTGTGCCTTCGTCGACAGCTGGGAGTAGGTCTGGCCACCGGTCATCTCGTTGAGGTGCACGCGGATGAAGTGGTTGGCGTACGCCTTGGCCTGTGGGCCGGTCGTCAACTGCTGCCCGGCGTACTTGTTCAGGTACGGGCCGATCTCGGGCGAGGCCAGGGCCTGGCTGCCCTTCGGCGGGAAGAAGATCTTCTGCGCCGAGAGCTGACTGTGGACCTCGTTGTGCACATACGTGTGCGCCCAGGTCAGCAGCGCGCCGCCGACGATGAGCAGTGCCGCGAGCGCCGCACCGCCCGCTGCGAGCAGCCGGTCGAGTGTCTTGCGGTTCATGGTCTTTCCCTTCGACGGGAGTCGTGGACTCGCCATTGCTTCGGAAATGACCTTCCTCTGCACCGTGCACGCGGCTCAGGGCACAAGGTCACATCGCTGGGTCACCAAAGGACACGAGTCGGGTAGGACCGCCGGACTGCGGCGGATCGCTCGGGACTTTCGGCCTGTTCGAAGGGAGCCGCGCGACCCTGCGCGTGCCCACGCGACGGACGAAACCATTCGACGCAGACCTCGTGCCGAGATCAGGGAGGACGCTGCCCATGAACGCGACCACGCTCGCGAGATGGCAGTTCGCGACAACGACGATCTACCACTTCATGATCGTGCCGGTGTCGATCGGGCTGACCTTGCTGGTCGCGACTATGCAGACGCTGGCGTACCGGCGTCGCGGCACACCGGCCGGCGAGACGTGGGACCGTGCGGCACGCTTCTGGGGTCGCATCATGCTCGTCGTGTTCGCGCTGGGCATCGTGACGGGAATCGTCCAGGAGTTCCAGTTCGGCATGAACTGGTCGATCTACTCACGATTCGTCGGAGACATCTTCGGCGCGCCACTCGCGATGGAAGGCCTTGTGGCGTTCTTCCTCGAGTCCACCTTCCTCGGCTTGTGGATCTTCGGCCGCAATCTGCTGAGCCCGCGGGTGCATCTCGCGTCGATCTGGTGCGCCGCGATCGGAACCGTCATCAGCGCGTACTTCATCCTCGCCGCTAACAGCTTCATGCAGCACCCGGTCGGGCTGCGCATCAACGCCGCGAAGCACCGCGTCGAGCTGACCTCGATCTGGAAGGTGCTGACGAACTCGACACAGCTCGTCACATTCCCGCACACGATCCTCGCTGCGTTGATGACGGCAGGTGCGCTGCTCGTGTCGGTGAGCGCGTGGCACATGCGCCGGTCGCGCCAGGACGAAGTCGACCCCGTGCACCGCAAGGTCGCGGCGATGGCACTCGGAGTCGTGCTGGTCTCCGCAATCGGCGTGAGCCTTGTCGGGCACCTCCAGGCGCAGGTCATGACCAAGCAGCAGCCGATGAAGATGGCGGCGGCCGAGGCACTGTGGAACGGCAAGAGCAACGCGCCGTTCAGCCTCTTCGCGGTCGGCGACGTCAGTCACGGCCGGAACAAGTTCGACATCACGCTTCCGGACGGGCTGTCCATCCTCGCGACGAATCACCCGAGTGGGCATGTGGCCGGCATCAACGACGTCCAGCAAGCGGAGGCCGCGAAGTACGGGCCCGGCAACTACAAGCCGATCGTCGGGCTCGCGTACTGGACGTTCCGGCTGATGATCGGCTTCGGCGTGCTGGCCGCGCTGATCGCCGCCGCGATGGCGGTGCAATGGCGCCGTGGACGAATGCAGGTCAGTGACCGATTGCTGCGAGTCGCGACCTGGACGATCGTGTTGCCGCTGCTCGCGAACACCGCCGGCTGGCTGTTCACCGAGACGGCGCGGCAACCGTGGGTGGTCTACGGGCTGCTCAAGACACAGGACGCGGTCAGTCCGAACGTCTCGACCGGCCTCGTTGCCACGACATTGATCGGCTTCACCGCGTTGTACGGCGTGCTGGGCGTCATCTGCTTCCGCATCACGAAGCGGATCGCGCAAGCCGGGCCGGACAGCGCGACCGAGCCCGTGCAAGAGCCCGACGACGTGCTCAGCCTCGTCTGACATCGCGACCGGAGGAGTAGACCGATGCAAGCGTTCTGGTTCGGCGTGATCGCCGTTCTGTGGGCCGGCTTCTTCGTGCTCGAGGGATTCGACCTCGGCGTCGGGGTGTTGCTGCCGATCGTCGCGGACAACGACCTCGAGCGGCGCGTCGCGATCCGCTCGATCGGGCCGGTGTGGGACGGCAACGAAGTCTGGCTGC
>DATGFB010000054.1:0-2066 GCA_035309605.1 Jatrophihabitantaceae bacterium | reverse complement strand
TCATGCAGGTCGAGCGATCGGCACTCGCGTTGCGCGCGGACCGGCCCGTCGACGCTTCGCACGAAAGTGCCTACGCCGAGCTGATGTCGCGGCGCGTCGCTCGTGAGCCGCTGCAGTACATCCTCGGCCGCGCGCCGTTTCGCCACCTGTTGCTCGAAGTCGGACCGGGGGTGTTCATCCCGCGGCCCGAGACCGAGCTCCTGGTCGATGCGGTGCTGCCGCAGCTGCGAGCGATCGATGCGCCACGGGTCGTCGACCTGTGCAGCGGATCGGGTGCGCTTGCGCTCTCGATCGCGAACGAGGTTCCCGCCGCGTTCGTGCTCGCGGTCGAGGCGGACGACGCTGCGTTGCCGTGGTTGCGGCGCAACGCCGACGGCACGCACGTCCACGTAGGACGCGGCGACGTCGCCGACGCGGACCTGCTGGCCGATCTGCGCGGCAGCGTCGACGTGGTTGTGAGCAATCCGCCCTACGTGCCCGCGGCCGCGATCGTCGACGCCGAGGTACGGGCCGATCCGGCAGTGGCGGTGTTCGGGGGAGCGGACGGCCTGGCCGTGATCCCACACGTCATCCGCCGCGCCGCCGAGTTGCTCCGGCCCGGCGGGCAGTTCGCCATGGAGCACGAGAGCAGCCAAGGCCGCGTCGTTCCCGAACTGCTCCGGATGGACGGGCGCTGGACTGCGATCGCCGACCACAAGGATCTTGCGGGCCGTCCGCGCTACGTCACGGCCACACGCACGTAGGGCAGGATGGCCGCGTGGCTCTCTTCTACGACTGTGCCGACGGCGCGGTCCGAGCCGCCGCCATCGAAGCGGCCGCGCAGGCAATTGCGGCCGGCCAGCTTGTCGTGCTGCCGACCGACACCGTGTACGGAGTCGGCGCGGACGCCTTCAACGCGAGCGCCGTCACCTCCCTGCTGACAGCGAAGGGCCGGGGCCGCGACATGCCGGTGCCCGTTCTCGTCGGCTCGTGGACGACGATCCAGGGCCTGGTCACCCACGTCGACGACCGCACGTGGCAGCTCGTCGAGGCGTTTTGGCCGGGTGGGCTCACGCTGATCGTCGAGCACGCCCCGTCACTCGATTGGGACCTCGGTGACGCGCGTGGCACCGTCGCGCTTCGCATGCCGTTGCACCCGGTCGCGATCGAGCTGCTCGAGACAACCGGCCCGCTCGCCGTGTCGAGCGCGAACGTGTCCGGCCGGCCGCCGGCGAGCACGGCAGCGGAGGCGCAGGAGCAGCTCGGCGACGCGGTCGCCGTATATCTGGACGGCGGTCGGTCAGGGATCGGTGTCGCGTCGACGATCATCGACGTGACCGGCGAGGTACCCAAGGTGCTGCGTGCGGGCGCGGTCTCGACCGACGCGCTGCGCGAGGTCGTCCCCGACATCGCGAGTTGAGCTGACCATGGCCGCCGTACATCACCCGAGTCTCGAGTTCGTGCTCGTTGCGTCGGTCGCTGCGTCCGGCACGTTCGTGCTCACTCCACTCGCACGCCGGCTCGCCGTCGCCTGGGGAGCGGTCGCGCGCCCGCGTGATCGCGATGTACACGCCGTCGCGACGCCTCGACTCGGGGGTCTCGCGCTACTCGGCGGCCTGGCGCTCGCCATGTTCGTCGCGGCCCGGCTGCCCGCGTTGCGCGACTCGTTCCACAACGGCCCGGAAATGACCTGGGTGCTCGTGTCCGGCGCCATCATCTGCGCGATCGGCGTGATCGACGACATCTTCGAGCTCGACTCGTTGACCAAGCTCGCCGGTCAGGTGCTGGCCACAGGGATCATGGTGACCAAGGGCGGTGTGCAGCTCGCCGACTTCTACCTGCCGGGCCAGGGCACGGTCAGCCTCGGGCGCGACCTGGCGATCCCTGTGACGATCCTGCTGACCGTGCTCACCATCAACGCCATCAACTTCATCGACGGCCTGGACGGGCTGGCCGCCGGTGTCACCGCGATCGGCGCGGGCGCGTTCTTCCTGTACTCGTATCACCTGGCGCACAAGGGCTTTCTCGACGTTGCCGCCGCGCCGACCCTGCTCACCGCGGCGCTGGCCGGCACGTGCATCGGGTTC
>DATGFB010000053.1:0-2668 GCA_035309605.1 Jatrophihabitantaceae bacterium | reverse complement strand
ATGGTCGCAGCGTTACGCGGGTCGTCCTCGGGAATGCCGGCCTCGACCTTGCCGACGAGGTCGGCGCCGACGTCCGCTGCCTTGGTGAAGATGCCGCCGCCGACACGCATGAACATCGCGAGCAGCGCGCCGCCGAAACCGAAGCCTTCGAGCACGGTCGGTGCGTGGTTGTTGTAGGTGAGCAGCACGACCGACGAGCCGAGCAGGCCGAGCCCGACCGTGAGCATGCCGACGATGCCGCCGGTGCGGAACGCGATGTGGAACCCGCGCTCCTTGCCACCACCGCGGGCCGCCGCCGCAACGCGCACGTTCGCGCGCGTGGCCATCGTCATGCCGATGTAACCGACCGTCGCCGAGAACGCCGCACCGACGAGGAAGAACAGTGCGCGGCCTACGCGCACGCTCGTCCCGCCGTCGTTGACGGGCAGCAGGAACATCAGCACGAACACGACGATCGAGAACACGCCGAGGGTGCGGAACTGCCGGTTCAGGTAGGCCGCTGCGCCCTCCTGCACTGCCTTCGAGATTTCCTGCATCTTCGGCGTGCC
The DNA here is from genome assembly GCA_035309605.1 of Jatrophihabitantaceae bacterium. Taxonomy (GTDB): domain Bacteria; phylum Actinomycetota; class Actinomycetes; order Mycobacteriales; family Jatrophihabitantaceae; genus DATGFB01. Next base: position 2,120 of record DATGFB010000053.1, on the reverse strand, counting down.
CTGATCTGCCTTCAGCACTTCCTGCACGAGCAGGTAGGCGTAGACCAGCGCGAGGATCGCGATCGCGCCGATGACGAAGACGAAGCCCTTTTGCCCGCTTGTAATACCGGGCAAGCTCGAGGCAAGCATGTTGTGCGCGGCCATTCAGTCCCCTAGGTCTTGGACGTCGCTGTTGGTCGGTCAGCAGCCAGATGCGCGCCCCCGCACGGCAGGTTGCTGCCATGGGGCGCGGTTTCGGCGGAGTCTAACCGGGACCTGAGAACCTGCCGAAATCGGGGCGCGCGAAGAGTGCGCTACTTCGCTCAGGCGTCGGTGGGCGCGCCCAGTGCCTCGACGGCCTGGTCGACGGTCGGGAAGATCTCGAAGACGCCGTCGAGCCCGGTGATCCGGAACAACTTCAAGATGCGGTCGCGATCGGAGACGATGAGCAGCCGCATGTCCGAGTCGGTCGCCGACGTACGGGCGGCGACGAGGGCGCCCAGCCCGGTCGAGTCGAGGAAGCCCACGTCGGTCAGGTCGACGATGACGGCGGAGTGGTCGGGACTGAGCACATCGGTGACCGCGTCCTTGAGCGCCGGCGCGGAGTACACGTCGATCTCGCCACGCACGGACACAACCGGGAAGCCGCCCACAACCTGCCTGCCGACAGAGAACTCCACCTGCGAGATCACCTCGTCCTTGTCGTCCCCACCCTTCGGGGATCATGCAAAGAGCACACGCGTTCGGCTCCCAGCCAATCGTGCCACAGCGAGTTCACGAGCTGGCCGGGGCCGCCGTGACAACTGGGACGCACGCGAAAGGCGGGGCATGCGGCAGCTGCTGGACCGCCTGATCGCGGGCACACCGCCGGACGCGGCGCCCCTGACACACGTCGAAGAGCTGCCACCGCGTCTCGGCGTTCCGGTCGCTTGGCCCGAGTGGACGCCGGGCTTGCTGCGCTCGCGGTTCGCCGATGTCGGCGTCACGGCGCCGTGGGCGCACCAGGCTGAAGCGGCGTCAGCCGCATACCGCGGCGAGTCGGTCGTGGTGGCGACGGGCACCGCCTCCGGCAAGTCGCTGGCCTACCAGCTGCCCGGCCTCACCGCGTTGTTCGAGGACGATCGCGCTCGCGTGCTGTACCTCGCGCCGACGAAAGCGCTGGCGGGCGACCAGTTGCGCGCGTTGCGCTCGCTCGAATTGCCCTGGCTGCGCGCGGCCGCGTACGACGGTGACACACCCGACGACGAACGTGACTGGGTGCGCGCGCATGCGAACTGGGTGCTCACCAATCCGGACATGCTGCACCGCGGGATCCTGCCCGCGCACGGCCGGTGGGCGTCGTACTTCCGGCGGTTGCGCTACGTCGTGGTCGACGAGTGCCATGCATATCGCGGGCTGTTCGGCTCGCACGTCGCGCAGATCCTGCGTCGGCTGCGCCGGGTGTGCGCGATGTACGGCGCGACGCCGACGTTCGTACTCGCGTCGGCCACGGTGTCGGCGCCTGCGGAGTCCGCGGCGCGGCTGGTCGGCACGCCGGTGCGCGCGGTCACCGACGATGCGTCTCCACACGGCGCGATCGTCTTCGGGTTGTGGGAGCCGCCGCTCACCGCGCTGCGCGGTGAGAACGGCGCCCCGGTGCGGCGGTCGGCCGGCGCTGAGGCGGGCCGGCTGCTCGCGGATCTCGTCGTCGAAGGCTCCCGGACGCTCGTGTTCGTCCGCTCGCGCCGCGGCGCAGAGCTCACGGCCCTCACCGCGCAACGGCTGCTGCGCGACGCCGGCCTGGACGACCTGGGCGTGCGCGTGGCCGCCTACCGTGCCGGCTACCTGCCCGAGGAACGCCGCGAGCTCGAGGCCGCGCTGAATTCGGGTGAGCTGCTCGGCGTCGCCGCGACGAACGCACTCGAACTCGGCCTGGACGTCAGCGGCCTGGACGCGGTCGTCGTCGCCGGTTTCCCGGGCACACTCGCGTCGCTGTGGCAGCAGGCCGGACGCGCGGGACGGGCAGGAACGGCATCACTCGTCTTGTTCGTCGCGCGGGACGACCCGCTCGACACATACCTGGCCCACCATCCGCAGGCGGTGTTCGGACGTCCCATCGAGGCGACCGTGTTCGACCCGGCGAACCCCTACGTGCTCGCACC
>DATGFB010000052.1:0-3964 GCA_035309605.1 Jatrophihabitantaceae bacterium | reverse complement strand
ACGCCGGCGTCGCCGGTGCGATCGGGGTGATCTCGTCCTCCAACGTGGCGCCGAGCACCGAGTGGTCGAGCGCAACAGCCCCGATCCCGTTGGTCACCGGGCTGCCCGGAACGCCGTTCACGTCAACGGTGAACTGGTCGTTCTGCCGCTCGGAGCCATCCCAGTTGATGTGCAGGTAGTCGTGCACGAACGCGGTCGTGCCGGCCGCCTGGCCGAGGATGTCCTGACCGGACATGAACAGCCTGCCGCCGCCGTTGAGGAACGCCGTCAAGTCGGACTCGTACGGCGTGATCGGCCCCGGGTAACTGTTACCGGTGAACCAGATGACTGTCGTGTGCGCAGTCAAGTACGACTGCGGCAAGCTCGGGTTCGCCGCCAGATCCCAGTAACTGTACGGGATGCCGTCCGTGGTCAGGGCAGTCACGTAGTAGGACTCGGTGTTCGGGATGCCGCCGGCGCCGTACGCAAGGTTCCTGGCACAAATTCGATCTTGACCAGCCGAGCCATTGATCAAATCGCGGCGGTTCGCGCTGGGTTGTGGGTTAGCAGCGGCCGGTCAAGCCGGTTGCGGGATCGCGCACGGGACGCGCCACGCGACGGTGGTGCCGCGGTTGGGGCGGCCGGTGATGGCCGCGACGCCGCCGTGGCACTTCGCGCGGTCGGCGATGTTCGTCAGCCCGTATCCGGTGGAGTTCTTCTTGGCGGCGAAGCCCTGGCCGTCGTCGGTCACCTCGAGATGCAGCACGCCGTCGACGACGGACACCACGACGGAAGCGTTCCGGGCGTTCGCGTGCTTGACGACGTTGGTCAGCGCTTCGCGAAGCGTGGACAGCACGGCTACCGCGAGCGCGTCGTCGACGTCGTCGATCGGGCCCTCGAGTATCAGCGACGGTTCGAAGCCCAATGAGCGGCTGCTCTCCTGCACCAACTTGATGATGTCCTTGCTCAGATCCGAAGGCGCGTCGTTACGGCGCAGACCGAAGATCACGCCGCGCAGTTCGCGCATGATGTCGTCGGCTTCGTCGATGAGCGGGTCGACGTCGGAAGCAAGGGTGGGGTGCCGGTTGATCGTGGCGCTCAGGTGCAGGCCGACGGCGAACAGTCGCTGCACGGTGCGGTCGTGCAGGTCGGCGGCGAAGCGTTCGTGCTCGTCGGCGATGGCGAGTTTGCGCTTGGTCTCGGCGAGATCGTCCGCGTGCTCGAGGATGCTGGCCCGCATGCGGTCGACCGCGTCGGCGATGACGACGAACTCCGTCGGTCCCGTCGCGCTGATGGGTTGGGAGTGCACACCGGACGCGACGGTCTCGATGTCGCGCAGCAACGCCTCACCCGGACGTAGCAACGCGCGCCGCAGTGCGATGACTCCCCCGGCTGCGAGCAGCACGGCGAGGACGACGCTGATGTAGGTCACGAGGTTCGCTCGTGCTTGCTCGTGCCGGATGCGGGCGACCTGTGCCGCCTGCAGCGTCTGAGTGTGGGTGTCGACGGCGAGCAGATCCGAGCGCACCGCGTCGTAGAGAAGCGACGTCGATTGGACGTCGGCGAGCAGGACAGCTTCGGGGATCACCCCGTGTTCGCGCTGCGAGCGCTGCGGATCGATTGCAGTGAGACGCCACTGCTGTGCCGCGCGGTCGAGCGCGTCGAGCTGATAGGTGACCGTCGCGTCACCGGGCAGCAGGCTGCGCAGGTTTGCCTCGGCAGCGGCCGCCGTTGCCACTCCGCCTTCGTAGCGGTTCGCGAAGGCACTGCCTCCGGTCATGAGGTAACCGAGGTGCCCACCGGCCTGATCGGTGAAGCCGCGGCGCAGCGTATTCGCCGCCGTGATCGCCGGCTGCAGGCGTGAGCTGAGTGACGCAGTGGACGAGTCGACGTCAGCGCGGGCGATAACTGCGGATACGGCGCTCAGGCCGAGCAGCAGCACGAGCGCGCCGACCAGCAGCTGCACCATGCCGAGGACCGTCCAGCGCCGGCCGGTTCTGGGCGCGCGGGCATGCCGGCGCTGCGTGAACGCCGGCGACCCAATGTGGGTGATATCGGCTGATAACACCCGACCTCCCACGAACTCCGATTGCCTAACCGCCGCTCCGATCTTGTAGATCGGCGGGAACGCGCAACCTATGAGGCCCGTGGGGCGGATCGGGTTCGTCAGCGGGCGAAGATCAACGTGGACGGAGTCGGTGTGCTCTCGAACGTCACGTCCTCGAAGCCGGCCGCGGCGAGCCACTGGCGATAGTCGGCGGGCCGCCAGGTGTTGCCGCTCCTGGTTTGCAGCAGCATGGCCGAGGCGAAGATCAGCGGGAACGGCGGCCCGCTGCGGTCGTCGTCGACGATGAGCTCGCTGATGACGAGCGTGCCCCCCGGCTTGAGTGCACGGCGGAATCTGGCGAAGACGCCGGCGTTGTCCGCCGGCCCTTCGACGTGTGCGACGTGCGAGTACACGATGTAGTCGTAGCTGTCTTCGCCGAAGTCGACGGTGTGCAGGTCGCCGTCGACGCAGCCGAAGCGATCGCCGACACCGTGGGCTGTGACGAGACGACGCGCGACTGCGTTGACCGGTGCCCAATCGACCTGCGTCGAGCGCGCGACGGGATTGAGCCCGAGCCAGGTCGACGAGTACACACCGGCGCCGCCGCCGACGTCCAGGATCGAGATGTCGCCGCGGTTGGCGATGTCGAGTTTCTGCCCGGCGATCTGCGCGACGGGCGTTGCCACCGGCGCCAGCGCCGGCACCAGTTTCTCGTAGAACGTGGCGTCTGCCGCGTCGTGTGTTGCCGACATCGCCGGGACGCCGGTGCGCACGACGTCGGGCAGCGCGGACCAACTCGCCGCCTCGGACAGCAGCGCCTCGGCGAACGCGCCGAGGTAGCCCGGGCGACCACTGACGAGATAGCTGGCCGCCTCCGCGGTGTTGCGGTACCAGCCGTCGTTCAACTCGACGAGGTCGAGCGCGACCAGTCCGTCGAGCAATGCCTGCGCGCCGCGTTCGGAAATACCGGCGAGTGTCGCGATCTCCGTCGCCGTCTTCGCACCCGTCTCGAGCTGCGCGAAGAGCGCGTGGCTCACCGCCGAACCCAGCACTGCTGAACCCCAGATGCCCGTGGCGATCTGAATGATCCGGGCCGGCGTCACCTCTGTTGTGGTCATGATCGTGGTCCTTCGTCGTCGATGCCCGGCCGATGGTCGGCCGGTGTTACCCGTGCTTTGGTCCGCGGCTGGTGCTCGCTGGCGAGGCGTAGTTGGCGACGAACATCGTGACCGCCTCGTCGACGAGGCGCGTCCATCTGGTGCCGCCGGGCTCGTTGGCGATCTGCATCGCGATCAGGCCGCGAGTGGTCGCCAGGAAGAGGTCGAAGGCGCGCTCGCCCTTGATGCCGGCGGCGGTGGCGATGTCGCGTGTCTTCGCAAGGCCCGACATCGCGGCCGCGAGATGGGACGGCGACGGCTCGAAGCCCGGGACAGGCCGGTGGAACAGCAGCTCGTAGCGGGCGGGATCGGAGACGGCCGCGTCCACGAAGCTGCGCGCGCGGTTGCGCAACGTGGCCACCGCGTCCCGCCCGGGCCGGCTCGCCTCGAGGCGCTCGTTGAACTGCTGCATGCCGTCGGCGTACATCGCGTCGTACAGCGCGTTCTTGGACGGGAAGTAGTGGTACAGCGACGGGGCACGCATGCCGACCGCTGCTGCGAGCTCGCGCAGCGAAATGACGGCGAGCCCATCCCGGCGCGCGAGATCCCAGGCCGCGTCGAGGATCTGCGCCCGGGTCCACTGCTGCTTTCGACTACGGAGGTCCGCTTCATCTAACGCCACCCCATAAATCTAACAGAGCATGGAGACACTAACAGCGTTAGACGAACGTGTCAAAGGTGTCGACAACTGGACCGTGATCATGCACCTGACGTCGAACGCGTAGCTTCAGCGCCAAAGCGAGCGTGACGGTGATCAAATGCGCCACAGGCCTGGTGGTGT
>DATGFB010000051.1:0-2373 GCA_035309605.1 Jatrophihabitantaceae bacterium | reverse complement strand
TCCGTCGATGCCGGTGGACGTGACCGGAAGCCAGAAGTGCGGGTCGTTGCGCTGTGGACTCCCGTTGGTTGCCGTCAGCTCACCCGAGGCCGAGAACCCCAGGTTGGTCATGTTCGCGTAGCCGGCCATCGACGAGGGCCGCAGGAAGGTCCACGGGCGTCCGATGTAGGAACTCGCGTAATCGCTGCATCCGGACTGCGAGGGCGAGTCGATCACCGGCCGCGGCATCGAGTCGAGGCTGCCGACCGCTTCCCATGTGCCGTCGGGATGCACCGCGTAGAAGTGGTTTCCCGGGTCGTATCGCGACACGTCGGTCACGACGGACTGACCGTTCTGCGCAATCGCGCCCGGCACCGGCCCACCGTGTTGACTTGCCGTCGGAGTGAACGGCGAGCTGTCGTACCACCACAGCTGCCCGGACGCGGCCGACGTCGTCCACGTCAGGCGTGACGCGCTCGTCGGCTGATACAGCCGCATCAGGTCGACCGAGATCTTCGTGGTGGTCGAGGGAAGCATGAGCAATCGCAGGCTGGGGATCATCCCGGACCACGGTTTTCCGCCGGGCAGCAGCGTGTTGTCGTTCGCCAGCGGTACGTCGATGTCGTTCCATCCGGCCGCCAGTCTGATCGGAACGACCCCCTGGCACGTGCTCGCCGCCGGATTGCACGTGAACCAGTCGAAGTGGGTCAAGATCTGGGCGGACGCGTAGATGTGCATGCGCAGGCGCGTGTAGACCGAAGCGTTGACACGGTTCCACGACAGCATGCCGTCGCGGCCGAGGTAGAGCGATCCCACAATGCCCGGCCACAGTGGCGCGAACGATGCTGTCTGGCTGACCGTGAAGTTCAGTGCGCCGCCGCTGATCGATGGGCTGATCAGGCGCACCGTCGGGCCGCTGTCGAGGAGCGCGTCCTCCGGGTTCGAGTAGTCCCACGGGTCAGACCACGTAGCCGTCGCGAAATCCGGTGCCGGGACGACGACCGGCAGCGGCGTCGCGGAGTCGGCGCGGTTCATGAACATCGGAAGGATCAAAGCCAACAGACCGAGGACGAGCAGCATTGCGGGCAATGCGCGTCGGGTCGGGGACATGGGCAGGCTCCTGCTACGTCGCAGTCTCCCCCGGCATATCGGTCATCGGCAGACACCACCGACGACATGAGCGAGCGGCGCTACGGCTGGCCGGCCTCGCGGACCTTGGCCAGCCAGCTGCGTGCCTCGACGAACTCGGCGTCGGTGCGGCCGGTCGGCACCGGGCCGATCGCGCCTTCGCGCCGCGGGTACGAGCCCAGGTAGCGGACGTCCGCGCAGACGCGGTGCAGCGCGGCGATCGCGTCGCCGACCCGCTCGTCGTCGATGTGGCCCTCGCAGTCGATCGAGAAGCAGTACTGACCGATGCGGCCCTTCGTCGGCCGTGACTCGATGCGCGTCAGGTTGACTGCGCGCGTCGCGAACTCGGACAGGATTTCGAGCAATGCGCCCGCGTGGTCCTCACGCAGGTAGGCAACGAGCGTCGTGCGGTCGTTGCCGCTCGGTGATGGCGGCGGCGCCGGACGGGTCAGCAGCACGAACCGCGTGACCGCGCCGGGAGTGTCGGCGATGTCGGCGGCCACCGTGGTCAGGCCGTAGAGCTCACCGGCGACGGACGCGCCGATCGCCGCGTCGTACTCGCCCGCAGCGACCGCCTGCGCTCCACCCGCGGTCGAACCGACGAACGACACTGTGGCAGCGGGCAGGTTGTCGATGAGCCAGCGGCGTACCTGTGCTTCGGCGTGCGGGTGTGTCGCGACCGTGCGCACAGCCTCGATCGACGTGCCGGCACGTGCCATGAGATCGAACGTGACGCGCAGGTAGATCTCGTCGGCGATGATCAGTGGCGCGCCGTTGGCGAGCTCGTCGAGCGTCGCCGGCACCGCGCCTTCGACGGAGTTCTCGAGCGGCACCAGCGCTCCGTCCGCTTCGCCCGCACGCACTGCGTCGATCGCGAGCGTGACGTTGGCCATCGGCAGCGGCGTCGCGTCCACGCCGCCGGGCAGCAGGCGCAGCGCGGCGTGGGCGAACGTGCCCTCGGGCCCGAGGAAGGCCAGCGTTGTCACGCCCAAAGCGTACGGGCGGACGCTAACTCGCCTTGCGGCCGAGCAGCCCGGCGCGCTTCTCGTGCATCGCGGACTTGACGGCCTGCCGCTCCTCGGGCGACAGGTCGTGCTCGCCCTTGCCGCCGACGATCCCCTTCGCGTACACCCGGGTGTCGGTACGGCCAGCAATGGCACTGAGGACCACACCGTCAGCGGCAGAGTCGAGCAGAGCGAGCGAGAACGACATGCGGCCGGACAGGTCCGCGAACGCGTCGTACCTGACGAGTGCGACGCGGCGCAG
>DATGFB010000050.1:0-4168 GCA_035309605.1 Jatrophihabitantaceae bacterium | reverse complement strand
ACGCTCACGCAACCGCTTGGTCAGGTCCGCGACCGGGTACTGCGCCTGCGCGACGGCCATGCCGTATCCCGGCGTGATGATGACCGACGACGCCTCCTTGAGCAGGTCGGCCGCGTCTTGGGCGTTGATCTCGCGGTAGTCGCCGTAGTCCGTCTCGTCGCCGGACGCGGCCTCGATGCCGAAGCCACCCGCGATGACCGAGATGAACGAACGGTTCATCGCCTTGCACATGATGTAGCTCAGGTAGGCACCGGACGAGCCGACGAGCGCGCCGGTGACGATCAGCAGGTTGTTGTCGAGCAGGAAGCCCGACGCGGCGGCTGCCCATCCCGAGTAGCTGTTCAGCATCGACACCACAACGGGCATGTCGCCGCCGCCGATGGACGCGACGAGATGCCAACCGAGGGCGAGCGCGATCGCGGTGACCGCGATCAGCAAGCCGAGGTTCGGCCGATGCACGAACAACCCTGTCAGCACGACGAACGCGGCGAGCGCGCCGAGGTTGAGGTAGTTCTTGCCGGGCAGCATGAGCGGCGCGGACTTGATGCGCGCCGACAGCTTCAGGAACGCGACGATCGAGCCGGTGAACGTGACCGCTCCGATGAACACGCCGATGAACACCTCGGCGTGGTGGATGCGCACGATGTTGTGCGCCACCTCGGTCTGGGCGCTGCCCTTCGCCTCGACCGCGTAGTAGCCGTCCCAGCCGACGAGCACTGCCGCCAGACCGACGAAGCTGTGCAGCATCGCGATGAGTTCGGGCATCCCGGTCATCTCGACACTGCGCGCGCGCAGCAGGCCGATGACCGCGCCGATCACCATCGCGATCGCGATCAGAGCGATGCCCGTGGCGGCGATGCTGCGCGACGCGAGCCCGATCGTCGCGGCGAGCGCGATCGCCATGCCCGCGATGCCGAACGTGACGCCCGACCGCGACGTCTCGTGCTTGGACAGTCCGGCGAGGCTCAGGATGAACAGCAGCGCCGCGACGATGTATGCGGCCTGCGCCGCAGTGTGTGCCGTCATCGCGCTAGCCCTGCCCGCTTCTGCTCTTCGCGCAAGCGCTCATCGCGTCGTTCGCTCCGCTCCTCGGCCCTGCGGGCCTACGATGCTCACTCACTTGTGGAACATGCCGAGCATGCGGCGGGTCACGGCGAAGCCACCGAACACGTTGATGCTCGCGAGCAGGATCGCGGCGAACGAGACGATCGTGATCGTCGTGTCGTGGTGCCCGACTTGCAGCAGCGCACCGACGATGATGATGCCGGAGATCGCGTTCGTCACCGACATCAACGGGGTGTGCAGCGCATGATGCACGTTGCCGATGACGTAGTAGCCGATGACGATCGCCAGCACGAACACGGTGAAGTTCGTGATGAGCTGGCTCGGCGAGAACGCGGTCAGTAGGAACAGCGCGAGCACGCCGATGCCGACCAGCGTGTACTTGCGCTGCGTCGACATCGGTCGCTTCTCCGGCTTGACCGGCTTCTGCGCCGGCGCCGCCGTCGCCGGAGCGGCGGACACTTGCACGGGCGGCGGGGGCCACGTCTTCTCGCCGTTGCGCACGACGGTGATGCCACGTTGCACGACGTCGTCGAAGTCGAGGACGAGCTCACCGTCCTTGTTCGGCGTCAGCAGCTTCATCAGGTTGACGAGGTTCGTGCCGTACAGCTGCGAGGCCTGCGTAGGCAGCCGCCCCGGCAGGTCGGTGTAACCGATGATCGTCACGCCGTTGTCGGTGACGACAGCCTCGCCCGCGACCGTCCCGGCGACGTTGCCGCCCTGCTGCGCGGCCATGTCGACGATGACGCTGCCGGGGCGCATGCTCGCGACCATCTCCTCGCTGATCAGCTGCGGCGCGGGCTTACCGGGGATCAGCGCGGTGGTGACGATGATGTCGACTTCCTTCGCCTGCTCCGCGTACAGGGCAGCGGCGCGCGTGTTGTAGTCCTGCGACATCTCCTTCGCGTATCCGGTCGAGCTGACCTCGGCCTCCTCGGACTCGACGCTCAGGTACTCACCGCCGAGCGACTTGACCTGGTCGGCTACCTCGGGACGCGGATCGGTTGCGAGCACGATCGCGCCGAGGCTGCCGGCCGCGCCGATCGCGGCGAGCCCCGCGACTCCCGCTCCCGCGACGAGCACCTTCGCCGGCGGCACCTTGCCCGCGGCGGTGACCTGGCCGGTGAAGAACCGCCCGAACGCGTGCGCAGCCTCGACCACGGCGCGGTAGCCGGCGATGTTCGCCATCGAGCTCAGCACGTCCAGCGACTGGGCGCGCGAGATCCGCGGCACGGCGTCCATGGACAACACGGTGATCGGCCGCGTCGCGAGTTCGTCGACGAGGTCCGGATTCAGCGCGGGAGCGAGTAACCCGACGAGCGTCGCGCCGTCGCGCAGCTTGGCGATCTCGGCCGAGGTCGGTGCGTTCACCATGAACACGACGTCGGCGGACCAGGCGTCCTCGCCCGATCCGAGGCGTGCGCCCGCCTCGGCGAACGCGTCGTCTGCCAGGCTCGCGCGCGCACCGGCGCCGGCTTCGACGACCACGTCGTAACCGAGTGCGATCAACTGCTTGACGGTCGCCGGTGTCGCGGCGACGCGTGTCTCGCCCGCCTTGGACTCGCGGACCACTCCGATCAGCAAAGGGACTCCACATTCCGGGGCACGCGGCAGGCACGCCGCGGTACGGACGGTTGCAGGAAACCTAGACCAGCCCGTCTCATACCCGGAAAGTGGTGTGCCCTTGTTCACGTGCCGCTGACACCTACGATCCGGGCATGCCCATCCTCGACGAGATCGCGCGTGAACGTGCCGTGCTCGCCGATCTGCTCGACACGCTCACCGCCGAGCAGCTGGCCGGGCCGAGTTTGTGCGGAGCGTGGACGATCCATCAGGTCGCCGGACATTTGCTCATGCCGCTCGTCACGTCGCCCGTCCAGGTCGGGCTTGCCGGGATACGCGCACGCGGCAACTTCGACCGCGCCAACGACCTGCTCACCCGCGCGTTCGCCGAGCGCCCGATCGGCGAGATCAGCGCCGGGTTGCGCACCGAGGCGCGTAACCGCTTCCACCCGCCGATCTTCGGGCTCGAGGCGCCGATGGCCGAACTCGTCTTGCACGGCGAGGACATCCGGCGCCCGCTCGGGCTGCCGGTCGCCTTCCCACCGGCCGCCGTGCGAGCGACGCTCGAACATCTCGCCGGGCCTCGCGCACGCATCGGCTTCGTCCCGCGCGGGCGGCTGCGCGGGTTGCGGCTGGAGGCGGACGACGTCGACTGGTCGCACGGAGCCGGCGAGCTGGTGCGCGGGCCGGGTGTCTCGCTGGCGTACGCGATGAGCGGACGCAGCGCCGGGCTGGCCGACCTGCACGGGCCCGGCGTGGCCGTGCTCGCGAGCCGATAGGTTCTGCCGGTGCCGAGTCGCCTGACCGTCCTGTCCGGGCCGTCCGGCGTCGGCAAGGGCACCGTGGTCGCCGCGGTGCGCGAGCGCTACCCGCACGTCTGGGTCTCTGTCTCCTGCACGACCCGCGCGCCGCGGCCCGGCGAACGCGACGGCATCGAGTACCGGTTCGTCTCCCGCGCCGAGTTCGAGCGGCTGGTTGCCGCTGGTGAGTTGCTCGAATGGGCCGAATTCGCCGGCAACCTCTACGGGACGCCGCGTTTGCCGGTGCTCCAGCACCTGACCGACGGCGTTCCCGCGCTGCTCGAGATCGAGTTGCAAGGCGCGCGGCAGGTACGCGCCGTCATGCCCGAGGCGTTCCTGGTGTTCCTGGCCCCGCCGTCGTGGGCTGAGCTCGAGCGCCGGCTGTCCCGTCGGGGAACGGAGGCGGCCGAGGTGATCGCGGCCCGGCTGGACCGTGCGCGAGTCGAAATGGCCGCCGATGCGGAGTTCGACGCGATCGTCGTGAACGACGACGTCGAACGCGCCGCCGGTGAATTGGTACGATTGATCGAGGCCGCTTGCCGTTGATTGCGGGCGTGCCGCATCCAACTCGTCTGCAGAGAGCCGAATCGTGTCCGCATCGCTGTCCGCGCCCGAAGGCATCACCAACCCGCCGATCGACGAGCTGCTCGAACGCGCCCAGTCGAAGTACGCGCTCGTCATCATCGCCGCCAAGCGCGCGCGCCAGATCAACGCCTACTACAGCCAGCTCGGCGAGGGCCTGC
>DATGFB010000049.1:0-3388 GCA_035309605.1 Jatrophihabitantaceae bacterium | reverse complement strand
GCTGGGATGCGCTCGACGACGAGGAGAAGTCGCGGCTCGGCCAGTACTTCCGCGCGAAGGTGTTTCCTGTCCTCACTCCGCTGGCCGTCGACCCGGCGCACCCCTTCCCGTACATCTCGGGCCTGTCGCTGAACCTCGCTGTGCTCGTGCGCGACCGCGAAGGCGGCGCGCCGTTGTTCGCGCGGGTGAAGGTGCCCAACAACGTGCCGCGGTTCGTCACCGTGTCGCAGACGGCGGCCGAGGCCGAGTTCCTGCCGCTCGAAGACCTCATCGCCGCGCACCTGCCCATGCTGTTCCCGGGCATGCAGGTCGTCGAGCATCACCTGTTCCGTGTCACGCGCAACACCGACTTCGAGGTCGAGGAAGACCGCGACGAGGACTTGCTGCAGGCCCTCGAACGCGAACTCGCGCGGCGACGCTTCGGACCCGCGGTGCGCCTCGAAGTCGCCGAGGACATCGACGACAAGGTGCTCGACCTCCTCGTGCGCGAGATGGACATCGACCGCGAGAACGTGCAGCGGCTGCCCGGCCTGCTCGACCTGAGCGCGCTGTGGCAGGTGTACGACATCGACCGTCCGCGGTTGAAGGAGCGTCCCTTCGTGCCGGCGACGCATCCGCGTTTCGCGGAAGGTGAAACGCCGAAGTCTGTGTTCGCCACGTTGCGCGACGGCGACGTGCTGGTGCATCACCCGTACGAATCGTTCGCGACGAGTGTGCAGCGCTTCATCGAGCAGGCCGCGGCCGATCCGCACGTGCTCGCGATCAAGCAGACGCTCTATCGCACGTCCGGCGACTCGCCGATCGTCGACGCGCTCATCGACGCGGCGGAGGCCGGCAAGCAGGTAGTCGCACTCGTCGAGATCAAGGCACGTTTCGACGAGCAGGCGAACATCAAGTGGGCGCGTGCACTCGAGCGTGCCGGCTGCCACGTCGTGTACGGCATCGTCGGGCTCAAGACGCACTGCAAGACGGCACTGGTCGTGCGCCAAGAAGGTGGCCAGATCCGCCGCTATGCGCACATCGGCACCGGCAACTACAACCCGAAGACGGCACGCATCTACGAAGACCTCGGCCTGTTCACCGCGGACGAATCGATCTGCGCCGACATCACCGACCTGTTCAACGTCCTCACCGGATATTCGCGCCAGACCGACTACCGCTCACTGCTCGTCGCACCGCAGGGTGTGCGCGCCGGTCTCGTCGAGCGCATCGAACGCGAGATGCGTCATGCCGCGGCAGGACGGCCGGCTCACATCCAGATCAAGACCAACCACCTCGTCGACGAGCAGTCCATCGACGCGCTCTATCGCGCATCGCGTGCCGGCGTGCGCGTCGAATTGCTGGTGCGCACGTTCTGCACGATCCGCGCCGGCGTGCCCGGCATGTCCGACAACATCGTCGTGCGCTCCATCCTCGGCCGCTTTCTCGAGCACTCGCGGGTCTACTACTTCGGCAACGACGGCGAGCCGGAGTACTGGATCGGCTCGGCCGACCTGATGCACCGCAACCTCGACCGTCGCGTCGAGGTGTTGTGCGAGGTGTCCGACACAGCTGCCCGCGCGCATCTTCGCGAGATGCTCGACGCGGCCTTCGACGCCGACACGAGCGCGTGGGAGCTGCAGCCGGACGGCTCGTGGACGAGATCCGACGGCAAGGCCGACCTGCAGGAGTTGCTCATGCATCGGCTCGCAGACCGCGGCGAGTAGCTGGGCCGCCAGTGGCCGCCCAGCGCAGTGTCGCCTCCGGCGGAGTGGTGTGGCGCGGCACGCACGCGCGCGTCGAAGTCGCACTCGTGCACCGGCCGCGCTACGACGACTGGTCGTTACCGAAGGGCAAGGTGCACGACGGCGAGCTGGCGATCGCCGCCGCGGTGCGCGAGGTCGGCGAGGAACTCGGTGCGGCCACCATGCCCTCGCGCCGGCTCGGCAGCGTGCGATACACGGTGGACGGCATGCGTAAGGACGTCACGTTCTGGGCGATGCGCTATCGCGGCGGGTCGTTCACGCCGTCTGCCGAAGTGGACGAGGTGCGCTGGCTGCGTGTAGCCGACGCGCGTGAGCTGGCGAGGTACGACACGGACCGCGTCGTGCTGGACGAGTTCGCGGAGATGCCCCCGCCGGATGCGGTCGTGATGCTGCTACGTCATGCGAAGGCCGGCAAGCGCGCCGACTGGGACGGTCCGGACCTCCAGCGTCCGCTCGACGACACCGGACGCGCGCAAGCGCTGGCTCTTGTGCCGTTCCTGTCGTGCTTCGGCATCGATCGGGTGATCTCGGCGACGCCCGCCCGGTGTGTGCAGACGGTCGAGCCGTTCGCCAAGGGGGCCGGGGTTGCTGTCGAGGTCGACGCGACATTCGACGACGAGGTCTTCGTCGAGGCGCCATCTGCGGCGTTGACCGGACTGCTCTCACTGGCGAAGCCGGGGCACGTCGCGTTGGTGTGCAGTCAGGGCATCACGATTCCAGCGCTGATCGATCGGATCGCCGGCGGCATCGTCGACTCGGACACGCGCAAGGGCGCGGCGTGGGTGCTGTCGCTCGTCGACGGCGACATCGTCGACGTCGACTACTACGACGACCCGGCCGAGCGTCGCTCCGTGGAGAGCTGACCGGGCTGCGTCCGTCTTCCGCGTCCGTCCACTTCCGCGTCCGTCCACTTGCGCGAGTGGTGACTTTCCTGCCGAGTGGTGAGTACGTACGCACCACTCGGTGGAGAACTCACCACTCGCGCGCCGGAAGCGGAGCGGACGCGCCTTAGCGGCTGGCCCGCTTCGCGGCGGTCTTCTTCGCGGCGGTCTTCTTCGCGGCCGTCTTCTTGGCCGGTGCCTTCTTGGCGACGGCCTTCTTGGCCGGTGCCTTCTGTGCGGCGGCCTTCTTCGCCGGCGCTTTCTTTGCGGCCGCCTTCTTCGCCGGCGCCTTCTTGGTCGCCTTGGCCGCGGCCTTCCGCGCCGACTCGGCGGCGGCGGACACAGTCTTGACCGGCGACGCCGCGAACTTGCGTGCACCGCTCGCGATCGCCTTGAACTCCGCACCGGCGCGGAACGCGGGGACAGCCGTCTTCTTCACGCGCACGGCCGCGCCCGTCGCAGGGTTGCGCGCCATGCGCGCTGCGCGTTCGCGTCGTTCGAAGATGCCGAACCCGGTGAGGGCGACGCGCTCACCACGGGCGATCGCGGCGTAGACGGTGTCGATGACAGCCTCGAGTGCGGCGGCGGCGCGCTTCTTGTCTCCATCGAAGCGCTCGGCCAGAGCGTCGACGAACTGGGCCTTGTTGGGCACGTGTCCTCCCGGGACGAATTCTCGACCACAGCGGTCGTTACGCACGCCAACCTAGGCGGAATCCCCCGCCGCGACAACGCAATCCGCCGGTGTCGTCGGACTTTTCTGCA
>DATGFB010000048.1:0-2307 GCA_035309605.1 Jatrophihabitantaceae bacterium | reverse complement strand
CGAGAAGACGCTGGGCGTGCTCGGCTTCGGCCGCATCGGCCAGCTGGTCGCACACCGGGCGCGCGGCTTCGGCATGCGCGTCGTCGCGTACGACCCGTACCTCGCCGAAGAGCGCTTCCGCGAGCTCGGCGCCGACCGCGCCGCGACACCCGAAGACGTGTACGCGGTCGCCGACTTCATCACCGTGCACCTGCCGAAGAACAAGGAGACCGAGGGCTTCCTCAACGCGGCGGCGTTCGCGCGGATGAAGGACGGCGTGCGCGTGCTCAACGTCGCGCGCGGACCGCTCGTCGTCGACGCCGATCTGCAGGCAGCACTCGACTCGGGCAAGGTCGCCGGCGCGGCACTTGACGTGTTCCGCACCGAGCCCGTCACCGACCATCCGCTCTTCGGCTACCCGAATGTCGTCGTCACACCGCATCTCGGCGCGTCCACCGCGGAAGCGACCGACCGCGCGGGCTACCAAGCCGCCGAGCAGGTCGTCGCCGCGTTGACCGGCGGCACGGTCACAAGCGCGGTGAACATGCCCGCGATCTCGGCGGACGACCGCGAAGCACTCGGCCCGTTCCTCGCCCTCTGCGCAGCACTCGGTCGCATCGCGGGTGCACTCGTCGCGGGCTCGTCCATCGACGCGGTCGAGGTGGAGTGCCTCGGCCGCATCGCCGAACGCGACAGCCGGCTGCTGACGATCGCCGTCGTGAAAGGCCTGCTCGCCGGGCACACCGAGGAAGCCGTCAACGACGTCAACGCGCTCACGCTCGCTGCCGAACGTGGAATCTCCGTCGCCGAGACGAGTACACCCGTCGCGCACGACTTCACCGACCTCGTCCGGGTACGGCTGCGTAGCGGCGGTTCGAGCAGCCGGGTCGTCGGCACCGTGCTCGGCCGTCGCAACCGGCCGCACCTGCTCGAGGCATGGGGCTCGCGGTTCAACGTCCAGCTCGAGAAGCACCTCGCGGTGTTCCGCTACCGCGACCAGCCCGGCATGCTCGGCCGGGTCGGCACCGCCCTCGGCGACGCTGGCGTCAACATCGTTTCGGCCGCGGTCGGGCGCCGCCCGGACGGCAGCCCGGACGATGCTGACGCGGCCGCCGCAGAGGAGGCCGTGCTCGTCGTCACGGCCGACGCCGCCGTCCCCGATGCCGTGCTCGCGTCGATCGTGGCGCAGCCGGACTTCTTCGACGCGCGCGCCGTGAGCCTCTGACGGAGTCCGCACTTAGGCTTTGGCTGTGCATCTGGCCGACCTGCTGAGCTACCTTGCGGCGGGCACGGCATCGTTCGGCAATGCGCTCGCCAACGTCATGCAGCGCAAGGCGAGCCTGGAATCGGCGCAGGGCACGGCGTTCAACGCGCGCTTCCTCGCCCGGCTGGTCCGCAATCCGACGTGGCTGCTCGGCTTCAGCGGCATGGTGATCTCGTTCGGGTTCCAGGCGATCGCCCTCGACCTGGGCACACTCTCAGCCGTCGAGACCATCATCACGCTGGAGGTGCCGTTGACGCTGCTCGTCGCATCGCGTGTGTTCGACGGCAGGTTGAGCCGACAGGAGTGGACGTCGATCGCGTTGATGACCGCAGGCATGATCGCGTTGATCGGCGCGCTCGATCCGCAACCGGGTAACGAGACGTCGGTCAACGGGCCGACGTATGCGCTTGCGGGCGGCACAACGGCGCTCGGCATCGTGCTGCTCATCGTGTTGTCGCGGGCGAAGGCGTTGCACGTTCAGACGGTGTGCCTCGGTGCGGCTGCGGGCACCAGCTTCGGCCTCACCGCGACGCTCATCAAGGAAACCGTCAACCAGTTCGACCATCGCGGCATCGTCGGCGTCTTCACGACGTGGCAGACCTACATCGCGATCGTGACCGGTGTGCTCGGCGTCCTGATCATGCAATGGGCGCTGCACACCGGGCCGTTGCTCGCCGCGCAACCGGGCTTCACGTTGATGGATCCGCTCGTGTCGATCCTGTGGGGCGTTCTCGTGTACGACGAGGCGACGCGCACCGGCGGCTGGATCGTGCTCGCCGCCGCGGGCGGTGTCGCGATCACCGCGGGCGTCGCGTCGCTGGCCCGGTCGCCGCTGTTCGCACCGGACAGCACGGAGACATCGCGGCTGCGGGACGGCACCACTGTGCGCACCTCGGCCGCGGGGTGACCCGATGGTCTACTTCGTCGGTATCGCGTCGGCGCTCGCCCTCGGACTCGGCTACGTGCTGCAGCAACGGGTCGCGGCGACGATGCCGCTCGAGGAAATGCTCACGGTGCGGCTGCTGCTCGACCTCATGCGCCGGCCGATGTGGTGGGTGGGCATC
>DATGFB010000047.1:0-2788 GCA_035309605.1 Jatrophihabitantaceae bacterium | reverse complement strand
GGGGTCGGTGATGTCGTCGGCGGGCACGTAGATCGCCTGCATCGAGGTGATCGAGTGACCACGCGTGGACGTGATGCGCTCCTGCAGCTGACCCATCTCGTCCGCGAGCGTGGGCTGGTAACCCACGGCGGACGGCATGCGGCCGAGCAGCGTCGACACCTCGGAGCCGGCCTGCGTGAACCGGAAGATGTTGTCGATGAACAGCAGCACGTCCTGCTTCTGCACGTCGCGGAAGTACTCGGCCATGGTCAGTGCGGACAGCGCGACACGCAGGCGCGTGCCCGGCGGCTCGTCCATCTGGCCGAACACGAGCGCGGTCTTCTCGATGACCTTGGACTCGGTCATCTCGGTGATGAGGTCGTTGCCCTCACGGGTGCGCTCGCCGACGCCGGCGAACACCGACACACCACCGAAGTTCTCGGCGACGCGGTAGATCATCTCCTGGATGAGCACCGTCTTGCCGACACCGGCACCACCGAACAGACCGATCTTGCCGCCGACAACGTACGGGGTCAGCAGGTCGATGACCTTGATGCCCGTCTCGAACATCTCGGTCTTGCTCTCGAGCTGGTCGAACGGCGGCGGTTCGCGGTGGATCGACCACCGCTCCTTGATGTCGAGCTTGTCGACCGGGACGTCCAGCGGGTCGCCGAGCACGTTGAAGACGTGACCCTTCGTCACGTCGCCCACCGGCACCGTGATGGACGAGCCGGTGTCGAACACCTCGGCGCCGCGCACGAGGCCGTCGGTCGGCTGCAGTGCGATGGCGCGGACCATGTTGTCGCCGATGTGCTGCGCAACCTCGAGCGTGAGCTTCTTGGACAGCTCACCCAGCTCGATCTGCGTGGTCAGCGCGTTGTAGAGGTCAGGGATGCTGTTGCGCCCGAACTCGACGTCGACGACTGGGCCGATCACCCGGACCACACGGCCGGTGGCGGTGTCGCCGCCTGCCTGCGCGGCGGTCTCGTTCTCGAACAGAGTGGTCATCGCTACTCATCGCTTCCTGTTGCCGCGAGCGCGTCGGCACCGCCGACGATCTCGCTGATTTCCTGGGTGATCTCGGCCTGACGGGCCTGGTTCGCCAGCCGGGTGTACGTGCGGATGAGCTCGTTGGCGTTGTCACTTGCCGACTTCATCGCCCGCCGGCGCGCCGCCGACTCGGACGTCGCCGACTCGAGCAGCGCGGAGAAGATCCGTGCGCTGATGTATCGCGGCAGCAGCGCAGCGATCAACTCCTCCGGAGCCGGCTCGAACTCGTACTGCGCGCCTTGTGTGTCGTCGTCGGGCTGCACTTCATCCGGCTCGTCGCCCGCGTGCTTGACCGGCGAGACGTGCGCGACCGTCGGCGTCTGCGACACCGAGTTGACGAAGCGCGTGTACACGACGAACAGCTCGTCGATGCCGGGCTCGCCGTTCGACTCGCCCTCGGACGTCGCGACGAGCGCACCGACGACGGAGTCGGTCGCGGCGCGCGCGTCGAGGAAGTTGGGCTGCTCGGAGAAGCCGGTCCACGAGCCCGCGATCGGGATGGAGCGGAAGTTGTAGTACCCGACGCCCTTGCGGCCGATGACGTAGAAGACCGGATCCTTGCCCTCGCCGCGCAGCCGCGCCGCGAGCTCGTTCGCCGCCTTGATCACATTGGCGTTGTAGCCGCCCGCGAGACCCCGGTCGCTGGTGACGAGCAGGATGCCCGACCTCCGCGGCGACTCGACGCCGGTCAGCATCGGGTGTTGCAGCGTCGCGTTCTTGCCCAGCGCGGCGAGCGCGCGCGTCATCTCCTCGGCGTACGGACGTGCCGCACGCATGCGCGCCTGTGCCTTGGCGATGCGTGAAGCGGCGATGAGCTCCATCGCCTTGGTGATCTTGCGCGTCGACTGCACCGAACGGATCCGGCGCCGGTAGACGCGAAGCTGAGCACCCATCTGCCGCTACTCCGAGTCCTCGTCGGACTTCTTGTCGCCACTGGCCTTCTCGGGCGTCTCGAGCCCCTCGCCCGCGGTCGTCTGGAACTGCTTGCGGAAATCGCCCACGAGCTTCTCGAGCGTCGCGACCATGTCGTCCTCGAAGGCCTTCGCGGTCGCGAGGATGTCGAAGAACTGCGGCTCGGTGTGCCCGACGTAGTCGAGCAACTCGGTCTCGAAGCGGCGGATGTCCTCGACCGGAACGTCGTCCATCTTGCCGGTGGTACCCGCCCAGATGGAGACGATCTCCTTGCCCACCGGGAACGGTGACGCGGCGGGCTGCTTGAGCAGCTCGACCATTCGCGAGCCGCGCGCCAGCTGCTGCTGGCTCGCCTTGTCGAGGTCTGATCCGAACGCGGCGAACGCCTCAAGCTCGCGGTACTGCGCGAGGTCGACACGCAGCCGGCCGGCCACGGCGCGCATCGCACGCGGCTGGGCCGCACCACCGACGCGCGACACCGAGATACCGACGTTGATCGCAGGACGCACGCCGGCGTTGAACAGGTCGGTCTCGAGGAAGCACTGGCCGTCGGTGATCGAGATGACGTTGGTCGGGATGTAGGCCGACACGTCGTTGCCCTTGGTCTCGATGACCGGCAGGCCCGTCATCGAGCCGCCGCCCAGCTCGTCGGAGAGCTTCGCGCAGCGCTCGAGCAGCCGGCTGTGCAAGTAGAAGACGTCGCCCGGGTACGCCTCGCGGCCCGGCGGGCGGCGCAGCAGCAGCGACACCGCGCGGTAGGCCTCGGCCTGCTTGGTCAGGTCGTCGAAGATGATCAGCACGTGCTTGCCGGCATACATCCAGTGCTGGCCGATCGCCGAACCGGTGT
>DATGFB010000046.1:0-3465 GCA_035309605.1 Jatrophihabitantaceae bacterium | reverse complement strand
TCGACCTCGCCCATCTGGTCCATGTGCACGAACGGGTCGAGGTCGGCCATCGAGACGCCGGCGAACGCACGGGTGACGGGGAAGCCTTCGCCCTCGAACCCCTTCGGGCCGGTACTGACCTGCTTGACCGGGCGTTCGGTATCGCCCAGGCCCGCAGCCGCGATACGCGGCAGGGTCATGGTTTCCGCGGTAACGGCTGGCATGGCGTCCTCCTGGTAGTTGCACGCTCAACTTTAGTGGCTGAACGCGCAGATCCACCTTGCCATTCCCCGAGGGCGCGGCTCACCCGTCGCGGCGTCAGTCGAACAGGATTACCGCTCGCGCTCGACGCCTACGACGAAGCCCGCGACCGCGGAGCGCATGCGCGCGACGCTCGCCAGCAGGCTCTGGATCGCCAGATCGACCTCGCGGATGTGCTCGCGGATGACGAGCGGCAGGCCCTCGCCGCCCCAGTCACCTTCGTTGTTCTCGGCCATGAGAGTGCCCTTCGACAGATCGGGCCGTCCCTCGGCCCTACAGGCGTAGAGGAAGGGTCATGGCCGCTGGTGATACGTCTCCATCAGCGGCGATGAACGCGTCGTCAACGCGGTCGCACGCGTGGCGTTTCACAGCCGAACCGGTTCGATCGCGGAGCTGGCGGGATCGATCTGGATCTTCGCGTGCACCTCGGGGTCAGCGAGCGCGGTGAACGCCGCGTCCACGCCCTCCAGGCCGACCACGCCGGTGACGACGGGTGCTGCGTTCACCTTGCCGTCGGCGAGCATGTGCAGCGTGTCGCGGAACTCCAACGGTGTGTAGCCGAGCACGAACTGCAGGTCGATCTCCTTGTTGATCGCCATGACCGGCCGTACTCGATCCGGCTGCATGCACACACCCACGACGACGATGCGCGTCGCGAGCGGCGCACTGCTGATGATCTGGTCGATGACGCCGGGGACGCCGACGCATTCGAAGACGACCGGGTGTTTCGGCGTGGCCAGGCCCACCGCGTCCGCGGCGCGGAAAACGTGCCTCCACGCGTCACGGGGCAGGCGGCGCAGCTTCTCCATCGTGCCGACGGCCAGCTCGAAGACGTCCGCCGCACTCTCCACGTGCCCGTGGCCGGACGCAGCGGCATACGGCGAGTCGTGCGCCGGGTCGACGACGACATCCGCGCCCACCGCACTCGCCAGTGCGCGGCGCGCGGGGGAGTATTCGCTCGCGATGACGGTGCGTACGCCGGTTGCCTTGAGCATGCCGATGACTGCCAGGCCGATCGGTCCGCAGCCGATGACGATCGCGACCTGCTTCTTGCCGACCTGCCCGCGGCGCACCGCGTGCAGCGCGACCGCCATCGGCTCGGTCAGCGTCGCGATCTCGGTCGGCAAACCGTTCGGGACCTCGAACGCAAGAGCGTCCTCGACGAGCAATTGCTCCGCGTACCCGCCCGGTGCCGCCACCGACAGTCCCGTCGGATGCACCGCATTGTCGTGCCGCAGCAACGGAAAGGCCACGACGCGCGCGCCCGCACGCAGCTTCGAACTCGTGCGCGGGCCCGTGTCGAGGACTTCGCCGCAGAACTCGTGCCCCAGCACGACGGAGTCCGTCGAGCGGAAGAATCCCGCGTAGCCGACCTCGCTCGTCAGATCCGCGACCTCGTCGCAGTTGTAGCGCGCGTGCAGGTCCGATCCGCAGATGCCGCAGCGCAGGACCTGCAACAGCAGCTGGCCCTTGGCCGGCGTCGGCGTCGGCAGGTCGACGACCTCGAACTTGGTGTTCGTGCAGCTGACTGCCTTCATGCCGCACAGTCTGGTAGGCGGCGCAGGCCGCCGCCAGCGCAGGGTCGCGCCGCCATAGGGTGATGCAATGCGCTTTGGAGTCTTCGTTCCCCAGGGCTGGCGTCTCGACCTCGCCGGCATCGATACCGATCAGCATTGGCAGACGATGCTCGAGGTGACCCGTCGCGCCGAAGCCGGGCCATGGGAGTCGGTGTGGCTGTACGACCACTTCCACACCGTCCCGATCCCGACGGAGGAGGCGACCTACGAGGCGTGGTCGATGATCGGCGCGCTGGGTGCGGCGACGTCGCGCGTCCGGCTCGGCCAGATGTGCACGTGCATGGGCTACCGCAATCCGATGTATCTGGCGAAGGTCGCCGCCACGTGCGACATCGTCTCGGGCGGACGCGTCGAGATGGGTATCGGCGCCGGCTGGTACGAACACGAATGGCGCGCATACGGATACGGGTTCCCGCGCGCTGGTGAGCGCATCGCGATGCTCGACGAGGGCGTGCAGATCATGCATCAAGCGTGGACGTCCGGCGTAGCCACGCTCGACGGCGCGCACTACCAGGTCGAGGGTGCGATCTGCCGGCCGCTGCCGTTGCAGGACGGCGGCATCCCGCTGTGGATCGCCGGTGGCGGCGAGCAGAAGACGTTGCGTATCGCGGCGCGGTGGGCGCAGTACACCAACTTCGACGCGACGCCGGAAACGTTCCAGCGCAAGTCCGAGATCCTTGCGCAGCACTGCCGCGAGATCGGCCGCGACTTCGACGAGATCACGCGTTCGGGCAACTACAACGTCGTGATCGGCCGGACCGAGCGCGAGGTGCAAGACCGGCTGGACTGGATCATCGCCCACTACGAGCCGCTCGTCCCGCCCGACCAGCTCGAGCGGTACCGCACGATGTTCACGACCGGCCCGCTGGTGGGAACGCCCGAACTGATCATCGAGCGGTTGCGCGAGGCCGAGCAGATGGGGATGTCGTACGCGATCGCGAATTTCGCCGACGCCGCGTACGACCCGTCCAGCATGGAGCTGTTCGCAACCGAGGTGGTTCCGGAGTTGGCAGCGTCGAGCTAGGCGGACAGGTTGCGCAGGCGCGCGGCTTGCTTGCGCAGGTGATCGCGCTCCGCCGTGCTTCGCGATCGCTGGGCTGCACGCGCATACAGCTCGGCCGCGAGGTCGGTGTCGCCGGCACGTTCGTGTAGGTGAGCGCGAACGGCGTCGAGACGGTGATGCGGGCCGAGTCGTTCGTCGAGTCCCTCGGTTGCCTTCAACCCGGCAAGTGGCCCGTCGACCTCGCCCACGGCGACGGCGCGGCTCAACTGCGCCGCGGGATTGTCGGTCAGTGCGACGAGTTCGTCGTACCAGGCGAGGATCTGCGGCCAGTCCGTCTCGTCTGCACTGGCCGCATCGTCGTGCAGCGCGGCGATTGCGGCCTGCAGCTGGTACTCGCCGTGCCGATCCCGCGCGAGCGCACGCTGTAGTACGCGCACGCCGTCCTCGATCTCGCCGCTGTTCCACAGTGTGCGGTCCTGCGCATCGAGCGGGACGAGTGCGCCGTGGTCGTCGAAGCGCGCCGGCTCTCGCGCGTGGTGCAGCAGCATCAGTGCGAGCAACCCGGCGACCTCCGGCTCGTCGGACTCCAGCAGCAGGAGGCGCGTCAGCCGGATGGCTTCGGCGGCGAGGTCGACGCGACCGGCG
>DATGFB010000045.1:0-4502 GCA_035309605.1 Jatrophihabitantaceae bacterium | reverse complement strand
GCGAGCGTGCCACCGGCACCGGCCATGACGAGTGGGCCGACGACGTCGCGGACTGCGCCGACGATGAACTCACGGCCGCCGCCGCCGATCATGGGCTGCAGCAAGATCGGCCCCGGGCAGATCGCGGCCAGCTCGTCCAGCGCAGTCGTCAGCTCGTCCTGCGACGCGATGCCGACGCGTACCCCTCCGACGTCGGACTTGTGCACGTCGACGCCCGTGACCTTCGCGACCACGGGGTAGCCGAGGTGCGCTGCAGCCGTCGCTGCCTCGGCCGCGTTGCTCACCAGCCGCTGCGGGCACGCCGGGATGCCGTAGGCCCGCAGCACGGTTGCGATCTCGTCGGGTGCGAGCCAACCGCCGCCGCGCGCCAGCTTCGACGCAACTGCCCTTCGGGCGATCGCCCTGCGGGGTGCCGAACTGCGCGTGTGCCGCGTTCGCTCGGATCGGATGCGTCCGTAGCGATGGGCCACACCCATCGCGGACGCGGCTGCCTCGGGAAGTGCGAACACGGGCAGCGCGCGCCGGTGCCCCAGTGGTATGCGCGTCTCTTCGCCGCCGACCTCGACGGAGACGACCGGCAGTCGCGTGCCGCGCGCGGCGGTGGCGACCGCGGCGCGGACGTCCGCTGGGTCGCTCACGGCCACTTCCGTGTAGATCGTGAGGATCGCGTCCGCGGCGTCGCTCGATGCCACGATCTCGATCGCCCGCCGCAGTTCGTCGGCGGTGACTCCGGCACCGAGGTCCACCGGATTCTGCGTGGACGCAGCGGACGGCACTGCGGCGGCGATGGCGTGGCGCGTCCGCTCGTCGAGTTCCGGGACGGTGAGTCCTGCGGTCACTGCGGCATCGGCCGCGAGAATCCCCGGGCCGCCGGAGTTGCCGACGATGACCAGACGCGGTCCCTTCGGTGCGGGAACGTCGGCCAGCACGCGCGCGGCGTCGACGAATTCCTGCGTCGTCGCCAGGCGGATGACGCCGGCCGCGCGGAACAGCGCATCGATCGCGACCTCGGACGACGCTGCCGCCGCCGTGTGCGACTGCCCGGCGCGCTGACCCGCCTCGGTGCGTCCGGACTTGAGCGCAAGGATCGGCTTGCGGCGCGCCACGCGCCGCGCGATGTGCACGAAGCGCGCCGCGTCCTTGATCGACTCCAGATACATGCCGATCACCGCGGTGTTCGGGTCGTTCTCCCAGAACAGCAACATGTCGTTGCCGCTGACGTCTGCCTTGTTGCCGACCGACACGAACTGCGAGATGCCCAGCCCCGCACGTTGTGCGCACTCGACGAAGCCGAGTCCGAACGCGCCCGATTGCGACAGCAGGCCGAGCGAACCGGGCATCGCCGGAACGCGGCCGAACGTCGCGTTGAGACGCACCAGCGGATCGGTGTTGACGATGCCCACGCAGTTCGGGCCGACGACGCGCATGCCGTAGTCGCGCGCGAGTTGCAACGTCTTCTGCTGCAGCGCGACACCGCGCTCGCCGAGTTCGCCGAACCCGGCGGAAAGCAGGAGCACCGTACGCGCACCACGCTCGCCGCTCTGCCGCACCACGTCGGGGACGGCCGGCGCCGGCACCGCGACGATCACGAGATCGGGCGCCTCGGGCAGGTCGATCGGCGACGGTACGCACTCGACGCCGAGCACGGACGCGTGCTTGGGGTTGACGGCGAACACCTGCCCGCGGAATCCCGCGGCAAGGATGTTCGCGAGCACCTCGCGGCCGACGACGCCGGGGCGTTCGCTCGCGCCGATGACAGCGATCGAGCGCGGTGCGAGCAACGCGCGCAGGCTCTCCGCATCGGCGGCCCGGTCGCGCTCGTCGATCGCATGCACGAACCGCGCGGACGCATCGAGCGGGAACTCGAAGTGAACGACACCGAATTCCGTCGTGCTCGCCGGCGCGAAGCCGAGATTGTGCAGCACGTCGAGCATGGCGCCGTTCTCCATGAGGACGTCGCCCACGAACCGGCGGTAGCCGAGGTGACGCGCGACGCCCGCGAGGTGCTCGAGCAGCAACGTGCCGATGCCCTCGACATGCCGGTCGTCGGCGACGATCACCGAGAACTCGGCAGAGTCAGCGCTGACCCGGTCGAAGGCGGCCTCGCCGACGATCTCGCCGCGCACGCTGGCCACCAGCGCGAAGTGATCGCCGTCGTTTTGGCGCGCGAGCCCGGCGGCGTACTTGTCCGCGTTGTCCCGGCCGTAGCTGAAGAACCGCATGTAGAGCGAGCGATCGGACGCGCGCCCGTACAGATCACGCAGGCCCGGGGCATCGGTGGCTGTCGCCGGCCGGATGCGCACCAAGCCGCCGTCCGAGCGCACGGCGTCGACGCCGTCGCTCATGAATCCACGAGCCACTGCAAGCTGCATGATCACAGGGTCTGCGAGCACCAGCCGCGCCGAGCAGGGTCGAAGGACCCGCGAAGTCCCGATCTGTGTCCTGTAGGTCACTCGCCGAGGACATCGCGGCGGGCGAATGCGAGGAACCCGATCGCTGCCGCGGCGGTGCCGATGCCGAGCAGGCCGGCTGCACTGACCCAGTGCGGTCCCGCGGCCGGAGCAGGCACCATGTGGTACAGCAACGACGTCCCGCGCATCCAGTGCAACGACGAGACCAGTTGGGCGAGGAAGTCCACGAGGAACGACCAGGCGACGAGCCCATAGGTCACGACGGCGGTCCAGCGCGGCGCGACACCGAAGACCAGCGCGCCCAAGCCGAGCACGGCGACCGCGACCGGGACCACGTTGACGCCGGCCGCGAGCAGCCGGCCGAGGCCGACGCCGGTGTGTTGCACGCTCGCACCGGTCCACTCCGCGAGCGCCAGCACCTCTGCGCACGCGACGAGCAGCGCGAGCGACAACGCCATTCGCTGCACGAACCAGGTCAGCCGCGACACTGGACGAACGAGCAGGTGCTCGACGCGGCCGGTCCCCTCTTCGTCACGCACGTCGACCACGCGCCCGGCCGCAACCATCATGACGAGCGTCGCCCCCACCAGGAACGTGATGCCGAGGTAGGCAGTTGCCCCGTTCCCGACCGCCCCGAGCTCGCCGATCGTGCGGCGAAAGGCGCTCGAGCCCGCGGCTGCTTGCGCAGCGGACTTCGCGACGAGCCCGAACAGCATTCCCAGCACCGCAAGGCCGGCGCACCAGCCGAGCGCGACCGGCCGGGTGGTCCGTATCGCGAGCCCGGCCGGCCCGCTCAGCAGGCGCAGGTGCGGCACGCTCACGTCAGGCCGCTCGAGCAGGCCGGCGCCGATGTCGCGCGTACCCGCCCACCACCAGGCGATCGCGAGTTGACCTGCGACGGCCGCGGCGACGAGTAGGAGGAGCGCAGGGCGGAACCCCGTCAGCGGGCGTGTCTTCTCCAGCCAGCCGAGCGGTGAGACCCATGCCAGCCAGCGCATCGATCCGCCCGAGTCCGACAACATGCGGAGCACCACCGACGCTCCCAGCACACCGCCGGCGATCATCGCGGCGTGCCGTCGCGAGCGAGCGAGCTGACTCGCGAGCACACCGGTCGCCAGGAACATCGCCGCACTCGCGGCCAGCACGAACGCGTAGGCCCCGGCGGCGCCGAGCGACACATTGAGCTGCGTGGTGCTTCTCGTCAGCCCGGTGATCGCGAACGTCATGACGAACATCGCGAGCCAACCGATCCCGAGCCCGGCGCTCGCGAACACCGCAGCGCGACGTCGGGTGACCATCCCCGACACCAACAGCTCCCAACGGCCGGCCTCTTCTTCGCCGCGCAGCAGCCGGGTGCCGGTGAGCGCGCCCCAGACTCCGGCAACCAGCGCGAGCAGCCCGACGCCGCGCCACTCGGTGAATCCCGCGACCGTGTCGATGCGATGCGCGCGCCCGAGCATCATCGTCAAGCCACTGTTCGATCCGAGCGCGGCGGCGAAGACGGCGCGTGCCTGCGGCGTGCGATAGCTGGCCGCGAATCCGACCGCCGACGCGTAGGTGAACAGCCCGAACACGGCGCCCCAGACGAGCCCCTGCAGGCCGGCGCGGCGACCGACCAGCCGCGTGATCATCGCGCGCCGTTCGCCGCTCGGTCGGCTCGGCCGTCGTCCATGCCGTAGTGCGCGAGGAACAACTCCTCGAGCGACGGTTCGCGCGACAGCAACTCGCGCGCGCCGGCATCGGCGAGGACGCGCAGCAGCGGGGCGATGTCGCCGCGCACTTGGCAGCGCACGGTGTGGTCGCTCACGACGACGTCGCTCACACCGGGCACCGACTCGAGGTTCGGCACCTCGCGCTCCACCGTCGCTACGACGGACAGCGCCGACAGGTGGCGCAGCTGTTCGAGCGTCCCGACGTCGACCAGCCGGCCGCGGCGCAGGATTGCGACGCGGTCGCACAGCGCCTCGACCTCGCTGAGGATGTGCGACGACAGGAACACAGTCTGCCCGCGGTCGCGTGCCTCGCGAATGCACGCGCGAAAGGTCTCCTCCATCAAGGGATCGAGGCCGCTCGTCGGCTCGTCGAGCAGCA
>DATGFB010000044.1:0-4621 GCA_035309605.1 Jatrophihabitantaceae bacterium | reverse complement strand
TCGCCGCAGTCACCGGAGACCTCTCCGCGGTCGCGGAGATGCGCGCCGCATTCGACCGCCGGCGGCGCATGATCGTCGCGATGCTCAGTGACATACCCGGCGTCGTGTGCCCCGAGCCCGAGGGCGCGTTCTACGCCTACCCGTCGGTCAAGGGGTTGCTCGGCCTGCCGCTGCGCGGGCGCGTGTCGACCACGTCCGCCGAGCTCGCGACGGTGATCCTCGAAGAAGCCGAGGTCGCGGTGGTGCCGGGCGAGGCGTTCGGCACGCCCGGCTACCTGCGCCTGTCGTACGCACTCGGCGACGACGACCTCGCCGAAGGCGTCAGCCGCATCGCCAAGCTCGTCGCCGACTCGCAGTAGCCGGGGCGTTTCGCCTCGCGCTGATCGGTCAGCAGCCGATCAGGGGTTTGAGCTGCGCGAGCCCGTCACCGACCTTGCCCGCCCGCCATGTGCCGCCCGGCTTGCCGACCAACGGCGCGAGTTGGGTGCCGTCGGCGAGTTGCGCGGTCACCCAGAAGAACGTGCCGCCGCCGGCACACGACTCCTCGGTCTCGGAGACGTGACTACGTCCGGTGCCCGCGTCACACGTGACCGAGGCAATGGCAACGGGCACCGCCGTGCCGGCAAGCTGCGCACACGGCAACACGCGCGCGAACGACGTGACGTGCTGTGTCGGCGTCGACATCGTCCGCGCCGGCGATGAGGACGACGAGCACGCCGCGACGCCCAGCACGCCGACGATGGCCCATGAGCAGGCGCGCGCACGGCGTGTCGCGCTGCTGACGGGCCGATGTCGATCGCGCATGCGCATCACGGTAGGGCGCCGGCCCGGCGCAGTACTGCAACAGCCGCCGGCAACGCCTGCAATGCCGTGGCCAGGTCGCGCGGGTTCGCGATGCGCCACGCGTTCGCGTTGACGTAGCAGCGAAGCGCGGCGTCGAACCGCGCGGGCCCTGCGGCGTCGCGGGCGGCCTCGAGCGCGGCAGCGCCCTTGTCGTAGGTGATCGTGTAGTAGTCGCCGACGTCGGTCCCGTACGACTCCGTCGATCGGTCGACCGCGCCGGGCAGTTTGAGCACGGCCGCGGGTTCCCTCTCCCCGTTGACCAGATGCTCGCTGAACGAGGCGAACGCCTCGTCGAGCCACGGGTGCAGCGCCTGCGAGTCGCCGACCATGGCGTAGAACCACTGGTGCGCCGTCTCGTGCACGGCGACCAGCCGCGAGCCGTCGAGCATCAGGATCGAGCTCGGGTACTCGATGCCCCCGCCGGTGACGGGCAACCGCGCGATCGACAGCGACGGGAACGGGAACGGCCCGAACCGCTTGCTCAGTTCCGTGATCGCGCGGACGAACTCGGGCACGAGGCGGTCGCGTTCGGCAGCGGTGAACGCGCCGAGATGCAACGTCGTCGGACCGACTCGCGTGTCCGACACCGCGAACGGCCCGACGGCCACGCTGACATCGCGCGCCGCGCCGATGTGCGACCGCCACGTGCGCACGCCACCGGACGCGCCGGACGACCCGGACGCCGGGCCGGCAGTGCCGTCGCCGGACATGATCACCTGTTCGGCCGCCGGCGCGATGACCTGCACGGACGTGTCCATCGCCTCGCTCGTCGCGCTCTCGGCGATGAACGGGATGAGGTCCTCGGCGTGCCAGCCGTACCCGCGCTCCCACGCGAGCAGCGGCTGCGCCGAGGCGAACCAGGCGAACCGCTGCGCCCCGTCGCCGGTGCGTCCGAAGCGGTCGAACGATTGCGCGCCGAGCGTGACGCGGAAGGCGATGTCGGCAGTCACGGTCGTGCCCGCGGGCACCTGCTGCGCGAACGGGATGTGCAGCAGCCCGCCTTGTGTCGGTGCCGTCGCTCCGGAGCGCGTGTACCTCGGCGCGCCGCCGCCGTGATCCGCGTGCGCGGAGGTCACCACGATCGAATTTCCCGCGTCGGCCGTCGCCGGCGAATTCGCGGTCAACCGGAACACGAGCTCGCGGATCGGCAGGTCGGGCGTGAACACGACGTGCTCGACGCCGCTGACGTGCGCGAGGTCTGCGGCGACGACGAACGCGAGCGCGACGCGCGGACGGTTCGGGTCCGGCGCCGCATACGTGGACGGGCACGCATTAGTAGGAGAGCCGGTGCTCGTCGGCGTCGACGTCACCGGGCTCGAACTCAGCGGCGTGGAATGCACCGGCCCCGGACGGCCGGACGTGACGCTCGTGCAGCCGGTGACGAGCACCAGGGTCGCGACGACGCCCACGCCCCCGCGCCGCGCGCCGAGCGGGCCGCCCATGCCTGGCCAGTCTGTTCCGCCGCGCCGATGACGCACAGGACGCGCTCGATCAGCGCCGCTACTGTGCGCCGCGTACGCGATCGAGCCGCACGACGGCACGCGCCTTGGCGAGCACCGTCTGGCCGTCGACCGTCGCGGTCAGGTCGATCTCGGCTCGCCCGTCCGCGACGGAGCGGACCACGCCGCCGACTTCGAGCGTCGCTCCGTCCGGGTCCGGCACGACGACCGGACGCGTGAAGCGCACGCTGTACTCGACGAGCGCGGACGGGTCGCCGGCCCAGTCCGTCACGACCCGAGCCACTTCGGCCATGGTGAACATGCCGTGCGCGATCACGTTCGGCAGGCCGACCGACGTCGCGAACCGCTCGTTCCAGTGGATCGGGTTGAAGTCGCCGGACGCGCCCGCGTAACGGACCAGATCCAGGCGCGTGACGGGAAACGTCTGCGCCGGCAGTTCGAGACCCTCGCTGATCATGCTGCCGTCCCCCGCGCGACGATGGTCGAGTACGCGTGCAGGACGTCCTCGCCGTCGACCGTGCGCACGTCCGAGCGGGTCGACACGATGTCGTTTCCTGCTGCCACGCGAATGTCCTCGACGGTGACGACGACCTGCAGCACGTCACCGGCCGTGATCGGACGCACGTGCTCGAAGCGTTGTTCGCCGTGCACGACGCGCGAGTAGTCGATGCCGAAGTCGGGATCGACGATCACCTGGCCGGCCGCTTTGAGGGTCAAGATGATGCCGAACGTCGGCGGCGCGATCACGTCCGCGTGCCCGAGCGCGCGAGCGGCCTGCGGATCGCGGTACGCGGGGTTCCAGTCGTTGATCGCGTCCGCGAACTCGCGGATCTTCTCGCGACCGACCTCGTACGGCGCCGTCGCCGGATAGGTACGCCCGATGTAGGACGGATCGACACTCATGCCGGCGAACCTACCGCCCGACGACTCACGATCCGGACAGCGGCAGGTCGGTCGCGACCTCGAACGGAGCGACGCCGAATCCCTCGACGCGTGGACGCCCCCACGGATCGACGTCGGACAACGCCGTCGGCACCTCGCCGTGGGGAGTGCGCAGCACGACGTCACGCGCATCGCCGGCCACGAGTCTCGCGACGTCGGCGTTCGAATCGACGCGGCCGTACCACGCGTACCTGCCACTGAGCGGATCGAAGTGGCCTCGCACCGACACACGCACGGACACGGCCGCGTCGCCGACGATCAGCTCGGCTGGTCCGTCGTAGCCGTCCTCGTCAGGCATTGGGCACGGCCTGCGGACGGGTCATCGCCTCGATGGGCAGCGGCTCGTCGTATCCGATGATCAGGTTGTTGGCTCGCGCCGTGCCCTCGATGAGGTGCCACACCCCTTCGCACAGCAACTCGATGACCTTCTCGCGTGACAGCGTGCGGCGGCTGAGCCACCACGATCCCGTCGACTCGACGAGCCCGACCATGCCGTAGGCACCCGGCTCGGCCTTGTCCGCGTCGATGCCGAAGAACATCAGGAAGACCTTGAGCAGCGCGGCGATCTGGTCGGCCAGCGTGTTCTCGACCGCCTGCAGCGACGAGCCGTTGCGCCGGTTGCGCAGGAAGTAATAGAGGTTGGGGTGCTCGTCGAGCCAGCCGATGATCTCGCCGATCACCGACTCGATCACCTGGTGCGGCGTCGACGTCGCGGTGATGCGCAGCTGCGGAAGCGCGGAGCCGATGACCGTCGAGACGACGTGATCGGCGATGGCTTGGCGCAGGTCCTCGCGATCGCGGAAGTAGCGATAGAGAACGGTGCGGCTGACGCCGGCCACCTCGGCGATCTGCTCGGCGCTCGCGTCCGGGCCGAAGCGGTCGATCGCCACGGCTCCGGCGGTGACGAACGCCGTGCGCCGTTGCGAGCGGTGCTCGGTCCAGCGCAGCCGTCGGCCGTCAGCCGGGCCGGAATCGGGCCGGTCGGCACCGCCGCGGGTATCGGCGTGCATGTCGTTCCCCCCCACCTTGCCGTCCCGAACGAGGCGGGACGCCACGAGATTAACAAGCGGGGGTCTTAGCCGCGACACGATGTCACGGATTCTTCAGGTCACCCCGAAGGGCGTGCGGTGGCGCGCTCAGCGCGTCTCGCGGTGCTCGGTGTGCTTGCCGCAGTTCGGGCAGAACTTCTTCATCGAGAGCCGGTCGGGGTCGTTGCGCCGGTTCTTCTTGGTGATGTAGTTGCGGTGCTTGCACTCCTGACACGCCAAGGTGATCTTGGGACGAACATCGGTGGCTGCCACGGTCGTGCCTTTCAACTGACGGACTAGGGACGCGCCGGCCGGGGCCGGCTTTGTAGCGAGGGCCGGACTTGAACC
>DATGFB010000043.1:0-5444 GCA_035309605.1 Jatrophihabitantaceae bacterium | reverse complement strand
CAACTCGTCGACGCAGTGCAGTCATCTACTCCGTCATCGTCCTGGCGGTGGCGGCCGCGGCCGGGGTCACCCTGAAGGCAGTGTGGGACTCCGGCTCGAGCACGACGACGTATTCGCACTGCACGGTCGGCGGGTACGACCTCGACACCTCGCAAGCCTCGGTCGCGGCGAGCATGGTCGCGGCCGTCACGAGCTATTCGCCGCATCTGCCCGATCGCGCCGCGGTGCTCGCACTCGCGGCCGGCCTGCAAGAGAGCAAGCTGGTCAACCTGCCACCTGGCGCAGGCGATCGTGACTCCGTCGGCGTGCTGCAGCAGCGCCCGTCACAAGGTTGGGGCGGCGGCGATCCCGCCGTGCTGGAGGACGTGTACCTGTCGACGCGCGAATTCCTCGATCACCTCGTGACCGTGCCGAACTGGCGGGCGCTCCCGCTCGCGGACGCGGTGCAGCGCGTGCAGATCTCGGCGGACGGCAGTGCGTATGCGCAGCACGAGACGGAGGCGACCGCGCTGGCGAGCGCGCTGCTCGGCCGCACCGCCGAGGGCATCACGTGCATGTTCGCCAAACCCACGCAGGTCGCGGCGACGACGAGCGTCGAGAAGGAACTGTCGCGCGAATTGCCGGTGCACACTCCGCAGGTCACCGCGACCACGATCAGCGTCCCGGGCGCCGGCTGGCAGACAGTCGGCTGGCTGCTCTCGAACGCCGACCGCTACGGCATCGACTCGGTCAGCTACAAGGGCGCGCAATGGACGCGCGCCAAAGGCTGGAAGGCCGACAAGGCGGCAACCACGTCTGCCGTCACCGCGACGATGGCAGTGCTCAAGAAGAGTTGAGCTAGTGCCCTTCGCCCTGCGGGGGCAGGGCCTTGATGAACGACGGATCGTGCTCGGTCTTGCCGACCTTGGACGCGCCGCCCGGCGAGCCGAGCTCGTCGAAGAAGTCGACGTTGGCCTGCGTGTAGTCACGCCACTTGTCGGGCAGGTCGTCCTCGTAGAAGATCGCCTCGACCGGGCACACCGGTTCGCACGCTCCGCAGTCGACGCACTCGTCCGGATGGATGTAGAGCATCCGGCCGCCCTCGTAGATGCAATCGACAGGGCATTCCTCGATGCACGCCTTGTCGAGCACGTCCACACAGGGCTCGGCGATCACGTAGGTCACTGCAGTCCTCCGGGCGAATCAGTACGGCAGGCTGGCCGGCTGGTTTCGAGCGGCTTCTAGTATGCCGTTCGTGCTGGAGCGTAGCTGGATCGGGCAACGGGTCTCGGTGCGCAGGGTGGTCCGGCACCCGGGCGGTGCCGGGGTCGCGTTCTCCGACGTGGTCGGCGATCTGGTCGCTCTGGACGCGGATCACGCCGTCGTCGAGACGCGCAGCGCGCTCGTAGAGATCCCGGTCACTCATGTCGCCGTCGCCCGGCTGGTCGCGCCCTCGACCCGCGACGAGCTGGAACTCGAGGCCGTCGTCGCGCGCGGCTGGCGCCCGGCCGAGGCCGAGTCGCTCGGCGGCTGGACGCTGCGGGCCAGCGGCGGATTCACGGGACGGGCGAACTCGGTGCTCCCGCTCGGGCCACCGGGGCCGGCGATGGACGAGGCCGTGGAGTTCGTCACGCGCTGGTACGCGCAGCGGGATCTGCCGCCGAAGTTCCAGGTGCCGGTCGAAGGGCGCCGCCTGCTCGACGCCGAGCTCGGCGAGCGCGGCTGGACTCCCAGCGAGGACGTGCACGTCATGACGACGCGGCTGCAGCGTCTTGGCCGCGATCGATCGGTCGCCGACATCTCCGTCACGGCGGCACCGAGCGACGACTGGTTCGGCGTGTACCGCGGCGGCGCGGGAGCCACCGCTGACGCGCGCGGCGTGCTGCTGCGGCACGAGACGGTCGGCTTCGCCGAGGCACGCGTCGGCGGCGAGCTGGTCGCGATCGGCCGGGGCACCGTCGATGACGCCTGGCTGGGCGTCACCGCGGTCGAGGTGGTTCCAGATGCGCGCCGCAAGGGCCACGCCGGCGCAGTCATGGCCGCGCTGACCGACTGGGGTCTCGAGCGGGCCGCGATTCGCGGGCACCTCGAGGTGTCGAGCGGGAATTCCGCCGCCGTCGCGCTCTACGGCAAGCTCGGCTACCGCGTGCATCACGACTATCGATACCGCACTGCGCCGGGCTCCTAGACTGGCGGCATGCCCTCGCGCACACCCGACAACGCCAAGCTGCTCGTCATCTCCTTCGACGACCCGCTACGCGCCCAGGAGTTCCTGCTCGCCACCGCGCGCTTGCAGAAGAACGACGAGATCCAACTGCACGACGCGGTCGTCATCACGCGCGCGGCCGACGGCACGTCGCACGTGCGCGAGACCACCGACGTGACGCCCAGCCAAGCGAGCATCGGCGGCGGCGTATGGGGGCTGCTCATCGGCACGCTGCTCGGCGGACCCATCGGCGGTCTCGTCGTCGGTGCGGCCACCGCAGGCGGTGGCGCGCTCTACGCCAAGCTGGTTGACACCGGCATCAAGGACGCGACCGTCGGCGAGCTGCGCAATGCGGTGCCGCCCGGCCGCACCGCATTGGCGCTGCTCGTCAGCCATGTCTCGGTCGCCGACCTGCAGCGCGAACTCACGCGATTCCCCAACGCGCAGCTCGTCGAAACCGATCTGCCGCAGGCTGCCGTCAGCGCGGTCGAAGAGGCGCTGAACGAGGCGAACCGTCAGCCGTTCACCGGCTGACCGGTCGTCGGCGCGGTGGGCCGCGGTGGCCGCGGCGGCCGCTGTGGTCGCGGTGACGTGAACACGCTCGTCACGATCCCGGCCACGAGGCCGCCGAGCACGACGCCGTAACCGACCCACTCCACGCCCCCGCCACCGCCCGGCAGGATGACGTCACCTTCGGGCCGCGGGAACAGCGTTACGCCGATCACGGTCAGCGACCAGGCGATGAACGGCGCGACCCGGGCGACGCCCGAGGGCACCAGCTCCCGGCCGAGCAGGACGAGCACGATGTTGCCGCCGATCGCAAAGACAACCGTGATCGGCACGAGCGTGCTGCCCGCGTACAGCGGTACGAGCAACATCTCGAGCAATGCAGAGAGCACGCCGCAGCCGCACAGGGCGATGAGCCCGGCGATCGTGAGCGTGCGATCGGACCTCACGGCGCGACGCCGGCAAAAAGATCGGTCTCGCGCCCGTACTCGTCATGCGGCCCGGCAACGTGCCCCTTGCGCAGCCGGAAGCACTCGATGCCGAATACCTCCCGGCCGAGCATGTTCGACAGCGCGAAGAACGGCCAATCGACGGTGATCTGCGTATGGTGCGCGGCCAGTGCAGCGAACTTCGCGTCGACGAAGCGCGTGCCGTCGACTGCTGTCGTGACCAACGCGTCGTCGATGCCGAACGGCAGCTCCTCGACGTTCGCCACGCCGAACGGCGTCTGTTCACCCGCTTCGACGAGTGCCTCGTAGCTGCGCTGCAGCAATGACTTCGGCGTCGCCGTCCAGTAGAGCTTCGCGACCTCCCACGGCGCGCCACCGCCGAAACCGGGATCAGCGGCGCGCTCGACCGCTGCGGTGGCGACCCGGTTGGCCATGATGTGATCGGGGTGGCCGTAGTCGCCGTTGTCGTCGTAGGTGACGACCACCTGCGGACGCACCTCGCGGATCACGTCGACCGCCGCTGACACGGCGGCGTCGTACACGTCGGGATCCTTGTCCGCACGCCAGAACGCACGCGGGTGGTCGTTGGCGGGCGTGCCCATCATGCCGCTGTCGCGAAACCGCCCGGCCCCGCCGAGGAATCGGTGATCGGTGACGCCGAGGTGAGCCATCGCGTCCGCCAGTTCGCCGATGCGAAACCCACCGAGTTGATCCGCCTCCGCTGCGCCCAGCAATGCCAGCTCGGGGACGAGCACCTCGCCCTCTTCGCCGAGCGTGCACGTCAGCAACGTGACCGACGCACCTTCGGCGACGTATCGAGCCATGGTCGTGCCGGTGACGATCGATTCGTCGTCAGGGTGGGCGTGCACGAGCAGCAGTCGCCGCTCGGCGGCAGAAGTCACCCGGGCAGCCTACTGACCGGGTGTGGACACACCGTCGGCGTACCCGGCGCCCGGAAGCTCGCCGCCGGTGTCACCCGCGATCTCGTCGACGGTGACCACCTCTTCGGTCAGGCCGATGTCCTCGGCCACCGCGATGTCGGCACGCGCCTGCGGATAGTGGCACGCGACGAAGTGCATCGGCGCCTTGGCCTCGAGCACGGGCACCTCGACGCGGCAGAGTTCCTTCTCCGTGTCCGACAGCAGCTCGCGGTACTTCGGGCACCGCGTGTGGAACACGCAGCCACTCGGCGGGTTGATCGGGCTCGGCAAGTCGCCCTTGAGCAGAATGCGCTGCCGGCGCGATTCCTTCTCGGGGTCGGGCACCGGCACCGCTGACATCAGCGCGTGCGTGTACGGGTGCATCGGCTCGGCGTACAACTCGTCCCGGTCGGCAAGCTCCATGATCTTGCCGAGGTACATCACCGCGACGCGGTTGGAGATGTGCCGGACGACCGACAGGTCGTGCGCCACGAAGATGTACGTGAGGTTGTAGTCGCGCTGCAGATCCTCGAGCAGGTTGACGACCTGCGCCTGCACGGAGACGTCCAGTGCGGACACGGGCTCGTCGCACACGATCAGCTTGGGACGCAGAGCGATCGCGCGTGCAATACCGATGCGCTGACGCTGGCCACCGGAGAACTCGTGCGGATAGCGGTTGTAGTGCTCGGGGTTGAGCCCGACGCGCTCCATGATCTGCTGGACCTCGGACTTGATGCCGTGCTCGGTCTTGACCGACTGGATGCGGAACGGCGCGCCGACGATCGTGCCGATCGTGTGCCGCGGGTTCAGCGACGAGTACGGGTCCTGGAAGATCATCTGGATGTCCGCGCGCAGCGGGCGCATCTCGTGCCGGCTCAGCTTGCTGATCTCGCGGCCCTGGAACCGGACCGAGCCTGCGGTGGGATCGAGCAGCTTGGCTATCGAGCGGCCGGCGGTCGACTTGCCGCAGCCGGACTCTCCGACCAGGCCGAGTGTCTCGCCCGCACCGACCGAGAACGAGATCCCGTCGACGGCCTTGACCGAACCGATCTGACGCTGCAGGAGGATGCCGTGCCTGATCGGGAAGTACTTCTTCAGACCGTCGACGACCAGTAGCGCGTCAGCACCGGCGACGGCGGTGGGGTCCAGTTCCGCCTCGGCGCGCGGGGAGCCCTGCGTGTCGGTCTCATTGGTCATGCTCACAGCGTAGGAACAATCTCGTTGCGGAACACGTCGCGCCGTTCCTGAGCGGGTATGTGGCAGCGCACTGAGTGCCCTGGTGCGGTGTCGAGCAACTCCGGGTGTTCGGTCCGGCACTTGTCGTCCGGCACGCGATCGCGGAAGCGGCACCGCGGGTGGAATACGCAGCCGCTCGGCACCTGG
>DATGFB010000042.1:0-6878 GCA_035309605.1 Jatrophihabitantaceae bacterium | reverse complement strand
GCCGCGTCAGCCGACCACTGCACCCACCTGTCCGACGCCGATGTCGACGCACTCGCACACTCCAGCACCGTCGCGACGCTGCTGCCTCTCGCGGAGTTCTCCACGCGGTCGGCATATCCATACGCGCGCCGCCTCGTCGACGCCGGCGCGACCGTTGCACTTGCCACCGACTGCAACCCCGGCTCGGCGTACTCGACCTCGATGCCCCTGGCCATCGCGCTGGCCGTGCGTGAGATGCACCTGTCCCCGGCCGAGGCGGTGCACGCGGCAACCGCAGGTGGCGCGATGGCGTTGCGTCGCGACGACATCGGTGTGCTCGAGCCGGGACGTCGCGCTGATCTCATCGTGCTCGACGCGCCCGGCTACGTGCACTTGGCCTACCGGCCAGGTGTGCCGCTGATCGACGAGGTGTGGCAGGCCGGCGTGCGCGTGGTCTAGCTCGCGATGCCCGCGAACGCGGTCGCGCGCAGCGCCTCGACCTCGGCGGCGAGCTTCTCCGCGAGCCCGGCCGGCACGTCTCCGCCGCAGCTGCGCAGCCAGTTGGCCACCATCAAGTGACCGCCCTGCGTCAACACCGACTCCGGATGGAACTGCACGCCGTCGATGGGCAACGTCGCGTGCCGCAACGCCATGACGACACCGGACGTGGTGCGGCCGGTGACGAGGATCTCCGGCGGCAGCCCGTCTTCCTCGACGGTGAGCGAGTGATAACGCGTGGCGGTGAACGGCGACGGCAGACCCGCGAGCACGCCGCTGCCGTCGTGGACGACGTCACTGGTCTTGCCGTGCAACAACTCGGGCGCGCGCACGATGGGCGCACCGAAGACGGCACCGATCGCCTGGTGCCCGAGACACACCCCGAACAGCGGCAACTCGCGCGTGACGCACGCCGACACGAGCGGCATCGAGTTGCCCGCGTCCTGGGGCATGCCCGGCCCGGGTGAGATGAGCACGCCGTCGACCGCGAGCTCGTCCAAGTCGTCCGGACCGACTGCGTCGTTGCGCCGCACGACCACATCGGCGCCCAGTTGCGCGAGGTACTGGACGAGGTTGTAGACGAAGCTGTCGTAGTTGTCGACGACGAGAATGCGCGCAGCCATCAGCGCCTCAGTGGCCCTGCGTGCCGTTGACCGTCACCTTGTTGATCGGCAGGTGCGGTTCGATCCACGGAAACACGATGAACAGCAACAACGCGCTGACGACCGCGACGAGCAGCAACACTTGCGCGAGCTTCAGCGCGAGCGTGCCGGGCAGATGGCGCCAGATCCACACGTACATCAGAGGCCCCCCTCGCTGTAGAGCGCGAGGATCGAGGCGGGCATCGCGGTGCCGCTCTTGGGCACGTCTCGCTTTGAGTCGAGCACTGCATGCACGATCATGCGCTGGGTCGCGGTGAACTTGGGGTGGCAGGTCGTCATCGTCATGTACGGCACGTTGCCGGCCGCACCCGGACGGTTCGGGATCGGCAGGATGACGTTGCCGTCGCTGGGATCGACGACCTCGCGGCCGGGCACGCCGTTCTGGTCCACCCACGACTGGCCGTTGGGTTCGGTGAAGCTCTGGCGTGCGACATCGCCCATGACGCGATAGACGTACCACTCCGACTTCGTCTCGATGATGATCGCGTCGCCGGGCTTGAGGTGGTCGAGGTTGAGGAACGGCTCACCCTTACCGACGCGGTGACCCGCTATGGCGAAGTCGCCGATCTGCCCGGGCAGTGCGGTGCCGACGTAGTGCCCCGGGCCCTTCTCGAGGTCGCCCTCACCGGTGCCCTGCACGATCGTGAACGCGTAGTCGCGGCCGAACCGCGGGATGTAGATATTGGCGATGCCCTGACCCAGCGGGATACCGGTTTGACCGCTTCCTGGCAGCGCGAGCGGATCTTGGCCGTTGGCCCATTCCTGCTCGAGCGCGGTGTGCACGTGGTGCTGCAGTCGGTGGGCGAAGATGTTCGTGACGTAGACCTCGTACACGACGAACAGCAGCACCACGAGGCCTGCGGTGATCAGCGTCTGCCCGATGCCGCGCAGCACGAACCGGACGCGGTCACCTGCCGTCATGGTCGCGCGGTGGCGGGTGCGGCGCCTGCGCCGTGGGTCCTCTGCATCGTCGCCGGAGTCGTACAACACGTCGACGGACGGGCCCGAGGGTCCCATGCCACCCGGCCCGGTCGGCCCACGATCATCTGGCCCGGAGGGCGCCAGATCACCGGGCCCGGAGGGCCTCAGGTCACCGTCAGTCATCCGTTCCTCGCTCATCCTGGTCGGGCGTATGCGAGCCCGATCGGGCCCTTGTAGGCGGGGAGCTGTAGGTGATCTTCGGACTCGACCGTGTAACCCAGGCCGTAGAACTCCGCGGCTTCCTTGAAGTATGTAACGCCTCGGGACGCATCCAGCGACGCCTGCATCCTGTGAAACGGCCCAATGGCTGCCACCCGGAAGGGCGGCGAGAACACCTCACCGTTGATTAACAGAGTATTCCCTACGCATCGCACGGCGCTGGTGGCAATCACACGCTGCCCGGCGATCGACATCGCCTCGGCCCCGCCCGCCCACAGCGCGTTCACGACGGCCTGCAGGTCGGATTGATGCACGACGAGCTGGTTGGGATCGACGCCGGGATCGGCGGCGGGATCGGCGGCATCGTCCAGAATGACCGTGATACCCGGTCCGCCCACCGCGGTGAGCCCGCCGGGTGCCGCGAGTGCGGCGGCCGAGCGCTGGTCGTTCGCGACGGCCGCGTTGTCACGGCCGGCGGCGTGCGTCGCCGCGGCGAGTTGCGTCTGCAGGTCGGCGTACGTCTGCTCCGCCGACTTGACGTCCGCCTCGGCGTTGCGCACGAGATCGGCGAGGTTGGCGTTCGACGGCGCCCGCAGCTGGGTGCCGTGCGATTGGTGCGCGGTCACCGCGAAGCCGAAGCCCGCAAGCAAGCACACGGCGGGAACCAGCACACCCCAGCGCACCGTGGGCAAGCTCCGACGTGCCAGCAGACTCCGGCTCACCTGTCCCCCTGCCTAGCTCAGCCAGTACGTCTACGCTAACTGCCGTGCCCTACGTTGCGTGGGCACCCGTTCGGCAGGTCCGGACGGCGCCCGCTGTCGCAACGCCGTTCACAACTCAGTAGCCAGGTCACAGGAGACCGAACGTGCCCAAGTCCAAGGTCCGCAAGAAGCCGGACGCGCCCGTCCGGGCTCACTCGTCGAGTACGTACACGCAGCGGGCCGTCGCGCCCAGCCCGTCGTGGTACCCGATCGTGATGGCGGCCGTGCTCGTCCTCGGGCTCGCCTACCTCGTCGTCTACTACCTGGCCGGCGACAAGGTGCCACTCATGAAGGACCTCGGCGCGGGGAATTTCGGCGTGGGTTTCGGCATCATGCTGGTCGGCCTCGTCATGGCGGTCCGCTGGCGGTGAACGGCCGCCATTGCGCCGCTGTGATTACACGGCTGTAAGTCATCCCCAGCTGGGGACAACCCTGTGGACGAACTCGACCAGCGTGCGCCGAGCTACCGCTTCGGCCCGGATCGCCGCCTCACCGCGCTGATCTCCGTCCTCGCGCTCGTCGCCGCCGGCCTGGCGGCGGTCACCGACGACGTGCCCGGGCGGCTGCTCTTCGCGTTGGCCACGCTGATCCTGCTTGCCTACGCGGTGAGCGACCTGGTCTTCTACCCGCGCCTGACCGCCTCCGCCGAGGGCGTGGTCGTGCGGACGTGGGGCGGCGCCGTGCATCTTCGCTGGGCCGAGATCGACGCGGTGCGCGCCGACGCGCGCGAGCGCCTCGGGCTGCGCAGCGTCACGCTCGAGATCGACGCGGACGAGCGGTTGTTCGTGTTCAGCCGCCGGGCCCTCGGCGCAGATCCCGAACAGGCCGCGGGAATCGTCGGCGCGTTCGACCCGCGCGGCAGCTGACCGAGTTCAGAACGTCGCGGTGCGCAGCGCGACGATCAGCACGATCAGCCCCGCCACACCGGCGAGCCCGCTGAGCTGCACGTTCGCCGAGATACGCCCGCGTGCGCTCGGGAGGCCGGCGATCGCGAACGCCGCGAGCCCGCCCGCGATGAAGCCGCCGATGTGCCCGAGCTTGCTGATGTTGTGGATCGAGAACGTCAGCACGAAGTTGAGGACGACGATGCCGGCCAGCCACTGCGGGTCGAACGGCAGCCGGCGCACGAGCAGCAGCGCCGCGGCGAACAGGCCGAAGATCGCTCCGGACGCGCCTACTTCGGCGGTGAATCTCTGGCCGAACGCGTAGACGAGAGCGGATCCACCCAGCGCGGCGAGCAGATAGACGGCAGCGAAGCGCCACGGGCCGAGCAAGCGTTCGAGGGCCGGGCCGACGACGACGAGCGCGATCATGTTCGACACGATGTGCAGCAGGCTCACGTGCAGGAAGGCCGCCGTCAGCAAGCGGTAGTAGTCGTGGTGCTGATGCACCAAGACCGGCACGAGCTGCCACGACCGGAACAGTTTCGACGAGCCGTCGCCCGGTTGTGTGTAGCCACCGACCGCTTGGCTGCCGGTGATGACGTACACGACGACGTTCGCCGCGACCATCGCGCTCGTGACGTACGGCGGGGCGTTCAGCAGGCGCGCGCCCACCGACGTGCGCGGTTGGCGCACCGTCTTGCGCGCGAGCGAGACGTCGTCGGGGCAGTGGAACCCGACGGACGCCTCACGCATGCAGTCCGGGCAGATCGGACGGTCGCATCGCGTGCAACGGACGAGCGCCTCGCGGTTGGGATGCCGGTAGCACCGCGCCGGCGCCTCCAGCGAGCCGGGCACCGACGGCTGCTCGCCGTCAGGTGGCGTCATTCGGACACAGAGCCCTCATCGCCCGCGTCCTCGATCGTGACCGACTCGATGGTGACGTCGTCGACCGGGCGGTCGTTGCGTCCGGTCTGCGCCGTCGCGATCGCGTCGACGACGGCACGGCTGGGCGCGTCGGCAACCTCGCCGAAGATGGTGTGCTTGCGGTTGAGCCAGCTGGTCGGCGCCACGGTGATGAAGAATTGCGAGCCGTTCGTGGCGGGGCCGGAGTTGGCCATCGCGAGCAGGTACGGACGGTCGAACGAGAGCTCGGGATGGAACTCGTCGGCGAACTTGTAGCCCGGCCCACCGGTTCCCATGCCGAGCGGGTCGCCGCCCTGGATCATGAAACCGCTGATGACGCGATGGATGACCGTGCCGTCGTAGAGACGGTCGGTGGTCTTGGCGCCGGTCGCGGGATGCGTCCACTCGCGGCCACCTTCGGCCAGCTCGACGAAGTTACGCACCGTTTTCGGGGCGTGATTGCCGTAGAGCAGGACCCGGATGTCACCGGCGGACGTGTGCAGGGTGGCGATCTGCGTAGCGGACACGCCGTCCATCCTGCCATCTGCAGATGTGTGACTTTCCTGCGCCGGATCGGGCTCAGTTCAGAACTTCGCGGCGATCGCCTGGACGATCTCGCGGCCGTTGAACGAGGTGTCGGTGCGCTGTGTGCGGACCACCACCATGACCTTGCCCCTGACGAAGACGCAGGCCCAGTCACCTTTGCCGTCCGGCCCGAAGAACCTGGTGCGGTAGCTGATCGCGTCGACGCCGGGCACCAGGTTGTGGAAACCCTCCGCGCTCGGGTCGACCGCGGCGGTGGCGATCATCGCGGCGCGGGCGGCTTCGGGCGACGCGAACGTGCGCGGCGCGATCTCGGCGATGGCCTCGAACGGGCCGGCCCAGAAGTAGAAGCGGCAGCCGACCGGCTTCAGGTTCGTCAGGACGGTAGTGCGATAGACCCGGTCGCCCTCGAGGTCGGCCATGCTGACCGGGCCTTGGTCCTG
This sequence comes from Jatrophihabitantaceae bacterium, assembly GCA_035309605.1. Lineage (GTDB taxonomy): Bacteria > Actinomycetota > Actinomycetes > Mycobacteriales > Jatrophihabitantaceae > DATGFB01. Next base: position 1,065 of record DATGFB010000042.1, on the reverse strand, counting down.
CGAGGACAGGATGTAGGGACACGGCCGCTCGACCTCGCCCTTCGCCGGCGCGGCGCCCGGCGGCAGTGGGTCGACCGTGGTGACCGGCGCGGGTTTGAACGCCGGCGTCGTGGCCGGGCGCGTCGAGATGACTGTCTGCGTCTGCGTCGTGTCGATCGTGGTCGTCTGCGTGCTCTTCGTGCACGCGGCCAGCACGGTCGCCGCCGCGAACAACACGGCGGTGACGAGGCGGGCTCGAGTCACGTGCGGGAGCCTAGATCAGCCGCAGCCCGGTCACCCGTCGGCGAAGTGGCGCTCGCTCAGCGTGGGCGGCCGACGGCCACGCGCGCAGCCTGTTCAGCCAGCGCGTCGTCGAGCGGCGCGAGCTCGACATCTTGCCCGAGGCGCGCGAAGGCGCGCTTCAGTAGGTCGTCGGCGAAGCGCGGGCTCTTGGCCAGCACCGGCCCGTGCAAGTACGTGCCGATGACGTTGTCGCGGACCGCTCCCTCCGTCAGGTCCTTGCCGTTGTTGCCACGGCCGGCTTGCGTCGTGCCGAGCGCACGGGCGCCGGCGCCGAGTTCGGTCAGCCCGCTGTGGTTCTCGTAGCCGACGAGACGCCCCGCGTCCGGGGTGTCGACGAAATTGTTGCCGATGAGCCGCTCGTGCTGTCCACGCGTGACGACATCGAGCACGCCGACGCCTTCGATGCGCCGGCCGTCCTGCGTGATGAACTCGTGGCCGAGCATCTGGTACGTGCCGCAGATCGCCAGGAACACCACACCGTCGTCGGCCAGCGCGCGCAGCTGCGCACCGCGTGCGGCGAAGTCGGCGCCGATCTCGCCTTGCGCCGCGTCCTGCCCGCCGCCGCCGAGCACGATGTCGGCGTCGTCGGGGATCGGGTCGCCGACGTTGACCGGCACGACCTCGACGGCCAAATCGCGCCATTGCAATCTGCGGCGCAGCACGACGACGTTGCCGGTGTCACCGTAGATGTTCATCTCGCGCGGATACAGGTGAACGAGCTTCACGATCCACCCGCCGGCATCGCCACGCCGATGCGCTGCAACACCGCGTGCAACGCCCACA
>DATGFB010000041.1:0-2882 GCA_035309605.1 Jatrophihabitantaceae bacterium | reverse complement strand
AGAGGTAACGAAACGATAACGACGTCGCACATCTGGCGGCGGAGGAGACCGTTCATGACTGTTGAACAGGCCGCGCGTGGCCCGGGGATTCCGCGCAACCTGAGCCGGGAACTGATCGTCGACGCCGCGCTGAAGTTGGTGCGCGAGGGCGGCGTTGCCGCGTTGTCGATGCGGCGCCTTTCCGCCGAGCTCGACGCCACGGTGGCCATCACCTACCACTACTTCCCGAACAAGTCCGCGGTGATCGAAGCGGTGTCCGACGTCGTCGTCGACGAGATCGTGGCCGGCGACAACCCCGACCTGCCCTGGCGGCAGCGGCTCGTCGACCTGATGCTCGCGCAGAACCGCGAGCTGCTGCGCCACCCCGGCATCGCGCGGTTCCTCGTCGAGAACCACGACAAGCCGGCCGCAACCAAGTGGACGGAGGCGTACCTGCGCGTGCTGCTCGACGCCGGCTTCAGCCCCGCGGCGGCGGCCAAGGCATTCGCGCTGGTGTCGTTCTACATCAACCCGGCGTTCCTCATCGAGCGGCCCGAAGTGAGCACCGAACGCGTTGTGGACGCGGCCAACGACGCCGAGCCCGACGGGTTCCCGGCGATCCGCACCGTACAGCCGCACCTGTCAGGTGTGTCGTTCGGCGCACAGTACGAGCAGGGCGTGCACACGCTCGTGTCGATGCTCGATCCGGAGCGGGACTAACGGCTTCGTCTCACGCCGACCACGGCGCGCCGGGACGCTCGCCGCTGACGTTGGCCGCAAGCTGCGCCGTCGCGAGCAGCTTCCCCGACTGGGCGCCGAACGCCTGGGCCTCCGCAAAGTTGACGGTGCGGCCGCGGCGTATGCAGCGACCGACCGCGCGGACGTCCTCCCCGGGGGCAACGGACAGGTACTGCACCGACATGGAGATCGTGGTGAGCCGGCTGCCGCGATCGAAGTCGTGCCCAGCCATCACCGCGCCGGTCGCTGTCGTGTCGAGCAGCGCTGCGACGATGCCGCCGTGGAGGATTCCGTCGTGTGCGCTCAGCGCGTCGGAGTACGGCAGGTAGAGCTCCGCGCCGCCCGCGTCCCACCTCAGTACGCGGATCGCGCAGTGCCGGTTGAACGGCACACCGTCCTGCCAGTGCGCACGGAACCAGTCGCGCCGTTGCTGCTGTTCGGCATCTGACAGTCCGCCGGTCACGGGTGGCTCGTGATGGTCGTCGTATCCACATCGGCCCAGAACGACGTCCACGTCGGGAAGGCATGCGGCAACGCCGGAGTGGCCGAGTGCTCCCAGCTGCCGAAGTCGACGTCCTGGGGCCGTTCGAGAAGGTCGGCGGCGTACCAGTGCTGTTCGTTGCGACGGGCGAAGAACCACTCCCCGTCGACCTTGGTGTAAACGTCGTCGTAACAGATCGCCATCACCACGAAGCGGTTGCCGACCTCGTGCTCGGCACGGCAGTACGTCTTGCCGCGTGCCGACGTGTCGTCGATGAGTTCGATGCGATGCCCGCAGATCTGATGCTGGCAGCGGTAGAACCACTGCAGCTGCGGCGTGATGTAGGCCTTCAACGCTTCGCGCCCGCGACCATGGCGGCCGAGGTTGACGTCGGGCTCGAAGACGCCGACCCATGCGTCGACGTCGCGGCCGTCCACCGCGAGCGCGTAGCGGATCGGCAGCTGCCCGATCTCCAACCTCGCTTCGACGGCAGCCAGGCGTGTTTCGAGGTCTGCGGTCATGGCTGCTCCTGCTCGATCGAGTCCGCCGGCGTCGGGAAGGACGGTTCGTCCCACCACGGCACGAAGTCGGGCAGGTCGGTGCTGACCCGTGCGGTGAATTGGGCCGGACGCTTCGCGCGGAATGCCGCGACGCCTTCGCGGGCGTCCGGTCCGGTGCCGAGCGCGAGCAGGGCCCGGGACTCGATGACGTTGGCGTGCATCGGGTGAGCTACACCGAGCTGTTGCCACAACATGCGTCGCGTAAGGGCAACCGACACAGGTGACGTCGACGACGCGATCTCATCAGCGACTTCCATCGCCCGCGCGAGCACCTGATCGGCCGGGACGAGCTCGCGCACCAGGCCTGCGGCCAGCGCCTCGCCCGCATCGAAGATACGACCCGTGATCGACCACTCGACCGCGCGGCTGATGCCGACGATCCGCGGGAGGAACCACGTGCTGCACGACTCGGGCACGATCCCGCGCCGCACGAACGGCAGGCCGAACCGCGCGTCGTCGGCGGCGATGCGCACGTCCATCGGCAGAATCATCGTGACGCCGATCCCGACCGCGGTGCCGTTCACCGCTGCGATGACCGGCTTGGCGGAGTTGAAGATGCGGATCGCCAGCTCTCCGCCCACGTCGCGGGTGCCACCGCGTAGCGGTTTGAAGTCACCTGCCGACGTGTCGTAGCCGTCGCGCGCCGTGAGGTCCGTGCCCGCCGAGAAGAACGGACCTGTCGCGGTGACGACAACGGCGCGCACCGCATCGTCGCTGTCTGCGCGGGCGAACGCGTCGAGCAGTTCGTCGAGCATGCGATAGGTGACGGTATTGCGCTGTTCGGGCCGGTCGAGTGTTACGAGGGCGACCGCTCCGGGCAGCTCGTACCGGATCTGCTCGTAGTCCATACCGCCTCCAGTGCTGCGCGTCGCGCGTACGTCAGGCACCGCTCGTCCTCAAATGCTCGTCGCTCTGCGCCAGCAGATCACGCACCCGCCGCTCGAGATAGCCGTAGTCGACGCCGGCCGCTCCCGTCTCGTGCATGCCCTCGTCCGCTGCGGTCAGCGCGACGCCCATGGGTGGTCCTCTCTGGATGTGCCGATATATCGCTGACCTAAATGTGTCGCCCACCTGCTATTTCGATGACGATTCCGGTCAGATAGCTGGCCATGTCGCTGGCGAGG
>DATGFB010000040.1:0-2870 GCA_035309605.1 Jatrophihabitantaceae bacterium | reverse complement strand
CGGGCAGGTACGGGTGCGCCGCGTTGTACGTCAGCGGGGTGCCGTCGATGCGCGACGCGTGCAGCCCCGCGGCCAGCGCGACACCGACCGGCGCCGCCGAGTCCCACTCCCACTGGCCGCCCGCGTGCAGGTAGGCGTCCGCGTCACCGCGCACCACGGCCATCGCCTTCGCGCCGGCCGAGCCCATCGACTCGACGCGCGCACCGACCGCCGCGGCGACGTCTGTTGCGAACGCGGGTGGACGCGAGTCGCTGACCAGCACAACCGGCGGCGTGTTGGCGGCCGCCGCCGCGAGCGGTGCGGCCGATGTGTAAACGGCGTCCACCGCGGGCTGTGCGACGGCGGCATCGGTGATCTCGCGGCCGGCCTGCCACAGCGCGACGTGCACGGCCCAATCAGTGCGGCCGGGCATGCCGTACTCGCGTGTCCCGTCGAGTGGGTCGATGATCCACACCCGTTCCGCGTCGAGCCGCGCCGGGCTGTCGGCGGACTCCTCGGACAGCACGGCGTCGTCGGGGTGTGCGACGGCGAGTTCGCGCAGGAGCAACTCGTTCGACTCGCGGTCACCGAGCGCGCCGAGCTCGCGCCCGGTCAGCCCGGACGTCTCGCGCAGGTCGAGCAGCAGCGCGCCGGCCACCTCGGCGAGCTGCGCTGCCAGGCCCGCGTCGGCGGAACTCAAGACGTCAGGCGTTCGAGGAGCGCGAGCACGATCTCGGCCTGCGCCGCCACGTCGCCGTCCTCCGGTCGCAGTACGAGGTTCGGCGAGAGCGGAGTCTCGTAGGGGTCGTCGACGCCGGTGAACTGCGTGATTTCGCCGGCTCGCGCCTTCGCGTACAAGCCCTTCGGGTCGCGTGCTTCGCAGATCTCGATCGGCGTGTCGACGAAGATCTCGACGAACGGCAGCCCGGCCTCGAGATGCGCGGCGCGAACCCGGTCGCGGTCGCTGCGGTACGGGCTGACGAGTGACACGAGTGATATGACGCCGGCGTCGGCAAGCAGCCTCGCGACTTCGCCGACGCGTCGCACGTTCTCGGCGCGGTCGCCGGCGCTGAACCCGAGGTCGGCGTTGAGGCCGTGCCGCAGGTTGTCGCCGTCGAGCAGATACGCAGGACGCCCGGACGCGACGAGCCGGCGTTCGATCTCGACGGCGACGCTCGACTTGCCCGATCCAGACAACCCGGTGAGCCACACCGTCAGCCCGGTCGTCGCCCGCTCGTCACGCGTCACCGCACCGGAGTGCCAGATGACGTTGGAGTCGTGCTGGGTCGGACGGATGATCATGCCCGCCGCGACCGTGCTGTTCGTCGCCTCGTCGACCAGGATGAAGCTGCCGGTCTGCCGGTTGCGCCGGTACGCGTCGAAGTGAAGCGGCGCCTGCGTGCGCAATTGAATGCGCCCGATCTCGTTCAGCGTCAGCGACGGGGCGGTCTCGTCGCGGTGCAGCGTGTTGATGTCGAGCCGGTAGTCGAGGGCTTTGACGACAGCCTTCGTGTCGCGGGTGGTGTGCTGGATCGTGTAGCGGCTGCCGGGCGCGAGCGCGGCGTCAGGAGTCAGCCAGCAGATCATCGCGTCGACGTCTTGTCCGCTGCTCGGCCGGTTCGCCGGGCGGCAGATCAGGTCGCCGCGGCCGATGTCGATCTTGCCGTCCAGTTCGAGCGTCACCGCCTGGCCGGCGAACGCCTCGTCGATCGTCGTGCCGCCCGGACCCCAGACCGCGCTCACCGTCGTCGCGAAGCCCGACGGCAGCACAGTCACCTCGTCGCCCGGTTTGAACGAACCGCCCGCGACCGTGCCGGCGTAACCGCGGAAATCGTGCAAGTCGTGGTCGTCCGACTTCTGCGGACGGATCACGTACTGCACCGGGAACCGCGCGTCGATGAGGTTGCGGTCGGACGCGACGTACATCTCCTCGAGCAGATGCAGCAGCGACGAATGCTCGTACCACGGCATCGCGGTACTGCGCTGCACGACGTTGTCGCCGGTCAGCGCCGAGATCGGCACGAACGACAGGTCGGCGACCTCGAGCTTCATCGCGAAGCGCCGGAAGTCCTCGCGGATCTCCTCGAAGCGCTCCTGGGAGTAGTCGACGAGATCCATCTTGTTCACACAGACGACCAGGTGCGGGATGCCGAGCAGGCTGGCCAGGAATGCATGCCGGCGCGACTGCTCGAGCACGCCGTTGCGCGCGTCGATCAGGATGAGCGCGACGTCGGCCGTCGACGCACCCGTCACCATGTTGCGCGTGTACTGGATGTGCCCAGGCGTGTCGGCGATGATGAACTTGCGTTTGGGTGTGGCGAAGTAGCGGTACGCGACGTCGATCGTGATGCCTTGCTCGCGCTCGGCGCGAAGCCCATCGGTAAGCAATGAGAGATCGACCGCGTCGTTGCCGCGCGCCCGCGACGTCGACTCGACCGCCGACAGCTGGTCCTCGAAGATCGCCTTCGAGTCGTAGAGCAACCGACCGATCAGCGTCGACTTGCCGTCGTCCACAGACCCGGCCGTAGCGATGCGCAGTAGCTGCGCCATCAGCTGTACCTATGTTCTTGTGCCGAGCGCATCAGAAATATCCCTCTTTCTTGCGGTCTTCCATGCCGGCTTCGCTGATGCGGTCGTCGGCGCGCGTCGCACCGCGTTCGGTGATGCGCGCCGCGGCGACCTCGGCGACGACGGCGGTCGCGTCGGCCGCGGTCGACTCGACGCAGCCGGTGCACGTCGCGTCTCCGACCGTGCGGTAGCGCACCGTCGACTGGAACGGTTTCTCGCCGTCGAGCGGCTCGATGAACCGATTCACGGCCAGCAGCATGCCGTCGCGCTCGACGACCTCGCGCTTGTGCGCGTAGTACAGCGGCGGCAGCGCGATCTGCTCG
>DATGFB010000039.1:0-6024 GCA_035309605.1 Jatrophihabitantaceae bacterium | reverse complement strand
GCCACCACGACGAACGCGGTGCCCGGCGTCTTCAGCAATTCGTACGTGTGCTGCGCGCGCTCGCGGAAGCCGCCGAACATCGATTCGAGCGCAGCGACGAACGACGACACGTCACGCAACAGGTCGCCGCCGAGGATGCGGCCGAACACCCGGCCGGCCAGCCCGAGACTCGCCGTCATCATCTTCATCCCGGTCTTGCCGCCGGCGCGCGCCGGTGCAGTCAGCATGCGAATCATGCGGCCGTCGAGGAAACGGCCGAGGCGGTTCGGCGCGTCCAGGAAGTCGAGTGCCGACCGCGACGGAGGTGTGTCGACGACGATGAGATCCCATTCGTCCGCGCTGACGAGCTGGCCGAGCTTCTCCATCGCCATGTATTCCTGCGTTCCCGCGAACGACGAGGACAGCGATTGGTAGAAGGGGTTGTCGAGGATCTGCGCCGCGCGTTCGGGTGTGGCGTGCTCGACGACGACTTCGTCGAACGTGCGCTTCATGTCGAGCATCATCGCGAAGAGCTGGCCGTTCTCGACGCCCTTCACCTCGCGCGGTGTGTTGTCGAGTTCGGTCAGTCCCATCGACTGCGCGAGCCGCCGCGCCGGGTCGATCGTGAGCACAACGGTCCGGCGCCCTGCCTCGGCGCCCAGGACCGCAAGCGCAGCCGCGGTCGTCGTCTTACCCACGCCGCCGCTACCGCACGTGACGACGACGCGCGTGCTCGGATCGCGGACGAGCGTGTCGAGGTCGAGAGACAGGGGGTGGCGTCGCGTCATGGCGTCTCGGCATAGAAGTACGCGGCCAGCTCTTGTAGCTCGCCGATCTCGACGGGTGGGTTGAGGTCGGGCAGCGTGATGCGCGGAGCCTCGACGGCGTCGAGGCGTTCGGCGTTCTCGGCCTGCAGGCGTTGCCGTTGTGCGTACTCGGCCACCTCGGCTGCGAGGGCGGGCGCGTAGGCGGTAGGCAGGTTCACTTTGCGCAGTCCGGCAGCGAGCAACTTGACGTCGACGGTGCCGTCGCCGTGCATCGCTTGGGTGTCGACCAGCGTCGGCCGCGCGCGGTTGATCACGACGGCACCGAGCTGGAAACCGGAGGCGGTGAGGTCGGTCGCGGCGTCGACCGTTTCCTGCACGGGCATCTCTTCGAGCAGCGTCACGAGGTGCACCGCGGTCTGCGGACCGTGCAACAGCTCGATCACGCCCGTGCTCTGCCGGTTGATCGGCCCGATCCTCGACAGCTTGGCGACTTCCCTCGTCGCGTCGAGGAACGGGCGGATGCGTCCTGTCGGCGGCGCATCGAGCACGACGGCGTCGTAGGCACGACGGCCGTCCGGATTCGTGCGCGTCGTGGCCTCCTTCACCTTGCCGGTCAGCAGCACGTCACGCAGGCCCGGTGCGAGCGTGGTGACGAAGTCGATCGCGCCCATTCGCTTGAGCCCGCGTGCCGAGCGCTTGAGGTTGTAGAACATGTCGAGGTACTCGAGCATCGCCTCTTCGGCGTCGATCGCGAGCCCCCACAACTGGCCGTGGTCCTCCGTCGTGGCGAGGCGTCGCTCGGCGTACGGCAAGGCCGGTACGTCGAAGAGCTGCGCGAGAGCCTGGCGGCCTTCGACCTCGACGAGCAGCACCTTCCGGCCGCCGTTCGCGAGGGCCAACGCGAGCGCGGCCGCCACCGTCGTCTTGCCCGTGCCGCCCTTACCGGTGACGACGTGCAGCCGCGCAGCAGGCGGGATGCCCGCGACGAGTTCCGTCGAGCGCTCGACTGCGCGGGCGGCAACCATCCGACTAGCGTAGAAGCACCGGTTAAGGTCGCTGGGTGGCGTCCCCGTCCGAGACACTCGCCGAGCTCGGCATCACACTGCCTCCTGTCGTTCCGCCGGTGGCTGCGTACGTGCCGGCCGTGCGCACCGGATCACTGGTCTACACCTCCGGTCAGCTGCCGATGGTCGACGGAAGGCTCGTGATCACCGGCAAGGTCGGTGTCGAGGTCGGTGAGGACGAGGCCTACGACTGCGCGCGCGTCTGTGCGTTGAACGCACTCGCCGCGATCGACGAGCTGGTCGGCATCGACACTGTTGTGCGGGTCGTGAAGGTGGTCGGGTTCGTCGCGACCGGACACGGGTTCTACAGCCAGCCCGCGGTCGTGAACGGAGCCAGCGACCTGCTCGGTCAGGTGTTCGGCGATCGCGGCGCACACGCGCGCTCGGCGATCGGGGTCGCCGCACTGCCGCTCGATGCGCCCGTCGAGGTCGAGCTGATCGTCGAGGTGGCATGAGCGAGCCCGATCCGACACCCGTGCGCGACGCCGCAACCGTCGTGCTGCTGAGAGACGGGTCGGACGGGCTCGAGGCGTGGCTGCTGACCCGGGTCAGCGAGATGGTGTTCGCAGCAGGCATGACGGTGTTTCCCGGCGGACGTGTGGACGATGCCGATGCATCGTTGCCGTTCGCGACGGATGCATGCGCCGCGATCGCCGCACGCTTCGACTGCGACGAGACGCTGGCGCGAGCGCTCGTCGGTGCCGCGGTGCGCGAGACGTTCGAAGAGACCGGCGTGCTGCTCACCGTCCCGGCCGCTTCGCTCGCGCAGGCGCGCGCTGACGTCGAGGCCGGTGTCACGTCCTTCGGTGCGTTGTTGCGCGAGCACGACTTGGCGGTCGACGTCGACTCCGTGCATCCGTGGGGGCGTTGGGTCACACCGCCCAACGAAGTGCGCCGCTACGACACGAGGTTCTTCGTCGCGGCGCTTCCGTCCGATGCCGAGGCACTCGATGTGACGAGTGAGTCGTCGGTCGCGTCGTGGGTGCGCGTGCAAGACGCGATCGACCAGGCGCGTCGCGGCGAGCGCCCGATGCTGCCGCCGACGATGTTCACGCTCACGTCATTGGCGCCGTACGCGAAGGTCGCCGACGTGCTCGCCGCGGCCGACGCGCGTGTGCTCGACGCCGTGCACCCCTCGCTTCGCTTCGTCGGCGACGACATCATCGCGGAGTTGCCCGACGGCACGTCCGTCAGGCTGCCGCGCCCTCCGCGGCGGTGACGGCGATGACGCATCCCGCGTACGAGACGCTGCGGCAGGTCACGCCGCTCGCGGCGGTCGTGCTCGCGGCCAACCCGAGTCCGATGACGCTCGAGGGCACGAACACGTGGCTGTTGCGCGCGCCAGGCGCGGATGCGTCCATCGTCGTCGACCCCGGACCGCACGACGAGGTGCACATGTCCGCGATCACGGCGGTCGCGGGTCGTGTCGAGCAGATCTTGCTGACGCACGGGCATCCTGATCACAGCGACGGCGCACGTCGCCTGCACGAGCTCACCGGCGCGCCCGTGCGCGCGCTCGACCCGGCGCACCGGCTCGGCGACGAAGGACTCGGCGAGGCGGACGTGGTTGCAAGCGCCGGCGTGGAGGTGCGGGTGCTCGCGACGCCCGGTCACTCGGCCGACTCGCTGTCGTTCGTCCTCGATGCTCACGGGAACGCGCCGCGGTCGGTGCTGACCGGCGACACGATCCTCGGACGCGGCACGACCGTCGTGGCTTACCCGGACGGCGACCTCGCCGAGTACCTCGCGTCGCTGCGCCGGTTACAGCAATTGGGTGACGCGACCGTCCTCACCGGCCACGGGCCCGAACTGCCCAACGCCGCCGATGTCGCCACCTACTACCTGGCGCATCGGCGGGAGCGCCTCGATCAAGTTCGGGCGGCGCTTGCAGAGCTCGGGCCGGACGCGTCGCCGCGGGCCGTCGTCGAGGTCGTTTACGCCGACGTCGATCGCGTGCTGTGGTGGGCCGCCGAGCTATCCGTGCGCGCGCAGCTTGCCTACCTGCGCGAGCACGAGCACGACCCCCCACGTTGACTGGTCAGTTACACCGATGACTGGGCAGTTATAAGTGACCAGTCGGCGCGCAAGTGACCAGTCAACGGGGTGGGGCAGGGCTTAGCGGGCGCGGCGGGCCAAGCGTTCGCGGTCGAGGATGACCACGCTCTTGCCCTCGAGTCGCAGCCAGCCACGCGACGCGAAATCGGCGAGCGCCTTGTTGACGGTTTCGCGCGATGCACCGACGAGCTGGGCGAGCTCCTCCTGCGTGAGGTCGTGCGTTACCCGCAGCTGACCGCCGTCGACCGAGCCGAAGCGCTGCGCGAGCTGCAGCAATTGCTTGGCGACCCGTCCCGGCACGTCCACGAAGATCAAATCGGCGAGCATCGTGTTGGTGCGTCGCAGCCGGCGCGCGACGACGCGCAGCAGCTGCATCGAGATCTCGGGGCGGTCCTGCACCCACGTCTGCAGTGCCGATTTCGGCAGCTTCGCGAGGCGCGCATCCGTGACGACGGTTGCCGTCGCGGTGCGCGGACCCGGGTCGAACAGCGACAACTCGCCGAACTGGTCGGACGGGCCCATGATCGCGACCAGGTTCTCGCGTCCGTCCGAAGATCGGCGGCCCAGCTTCACCTTGCCGGACAGCACGATGTAAAGGCTTTCGCCCGGGTCGCCCTCGTTGAAAAGCGTCGCCCCGCGCGGCGCGTCCATGATCTCGAACTCGCCGGCCAGCGCCTCGACGGCGTCCGGGTCGACGCCTTGGAAAAGCCCGGCTCGGCGCAGCACCTCGTCCACGATCGCTCCCTCGTCACCGCCGCATTGCGAGCAGCGTCACAGTCGCGCAGTGTAGGGCATCGGTCATCGGACAGCCGGAGTCGACAGTCAGTCTCGATCGCGGCGCATGTTGGCGCGCAGCCGCCCGAACCCGAGGCGCTGCCGGAATCGGCTCAGCGCCGAGTCGGTGCCCTCGCGGACGAACGTGTCGAGTTCCTCGGGGTTGGCGTCGTCGAAGAACTGCTCGATGTCGCGCTCGACGGCAACCTGGCTCAGCGGCTCCTCGACCCGCTCCATCACGAGCAGGAAGCCGAGGAGCACAAACGGGAACAGCAGCACCAGCAGCCCGATCATGATGTGTCCATTGTGCACAGGACGCGATGTCCGCGGCGGCTCGTAGGCTGACGGCGTGCCGAACGCCGAGACCCCGCTCGCACTTACCCGGCGCGCGCGCCGGATCAACCGCGAACTCGCCGACGTCTACCCCGACGCGCACATCGAACTGAACTTCACGACCCCGCTCGAACTGTCCGTCGCCACGATCCTGTCGGCGCAATGCACCGACAAGCGCGTGAACGAGGTGACGCCGGCGGTCTTCGCGAAGTACCACGCCGCCGCTGACTACGCGGCCGCAGACCGGGCGGAGCTCGAAGAGCTCATCCGCACGACCGGCTTCTTCCGCAACAAGACCACGTCGATCATCAAGCTCGGCGCCGCGTTGGTCGAGCGCTTCGACGGCGAAGTGCCGCGCACGCTTGCCGAGCTCGTCACGCTGCCGGGCTTCGGGCGCAAGACCGCCAACGTGGTGCTCGGCAACGCGTTCGGCGTACCAGGGCTCACCATCGACACGCACTTCGGCCGGCTCGCGCGGCGCTGGGCATGGACGAGTGAGACCGACCCGGTCAAGGTCGAGTTCGCCGTAGCCGAGCTGATCCCGAAGAAGGACTGGACGATCCTGTCGCATCGCGTGATCTGGCATGGGCGGCGCATGTGCCACGCACGCAAGCCGGCGTGCGGTGTGTGCCCGATCGCGCGGCTGTGCCCGGCGTTCGGCACGGGTCCGACAGATCCGGCAGTCGCGGCAAAGCTGGTGCGCAGCGCGACGCAGATGATGGAAACGCTGTAGTGGGCGACGAGCTCCCGCAGTGGCTGGTGCCGCTCGCCGAGGCGGCTCGTTCCGTCGACGCCGCTGAGCTCGCGCGGTTCCTGCCTCCCGACGACGGTTCGGGACGCGCGTCGGCGGTGTTGATCGCATTCACCGAGACCGCGGACGGACCGAGTCTGTTGTTGATCCAGCGCGCCGCGGACATGCGCAACCATGCCGGCCAGGTCGCGTTCCCCGGCGGTGCTGTCGACGCGGCTGATCCGACGCACGTCTCCGCCGCGTTGCGCGAGGCGGAAGAGGAGGTCGGCCTCGACCCTGACTCGGTGCACGTGTTCGGCGA
>DATGFB010000038.1:0-3749 GCA_035309605.1 Jatrophihabitantaceae bacterium | reverse complement strand
GGACGCCAGCCAGCCGGCGGTCATCACCGACGAATCGGGGACCGCCTCGGTCACCGTCACCACGACCGGCCGCATCTACACGCGCCTGAACTACAACGGGTCATCCGGTCCGGCCGAGACGTGGAGCGCCCCCCCGCCTGTCGCCGGCGGTCTCCCGGGCACCGTGGTCGTTTCGCTGTCGCAGCCCGGAGCCATGCTCGCGATCTACACCGACCCGGGTACACAGCTCGTCATCTGCCGCGCCTGAGGCGGTCAGAGCTGCGGCAGGACCTGCGTCGCGATGAGCTCGAGATGATCGAGATCGTGCAGGTCGAAGATCTGCAGGTACAGGCGCGTGGCACCCATGTCGGCGAAGGTGCCGATCCGGTCGACGACTTCGGCAGGGGTACCCGCTAGCTGCACGTCGCGTAGCTCAGCGACGTCACGGTCGATCGCGTCGGCACGGCGGCGCACCTCGGCGTCGTCGCGGCCGATACAACACGTCTTGCCGATCGACAGCACGATGTCGCGTCCCGACTGTATGGCGGCCGCCCGGATGCGCGCGAAGCCGTCCATCGTGAACTCGTCGGTCTTGAACGAGATGTTGAATTCGTCGGCGTAGCGAGCGGCCAGGGCCGCGCCGCGTCGCTTCGCTCCTCCGCCCAGGATGATCGGTGGCCGCGGCGACTGCACCGGCTTGGGCAGCGCGGGTGAGTCGGTCAACGTGTAGTGCTTGCCGGCGAAGCTGTACGTGGCGCCCGCCGGCGCTGTGAGCAGCCCGTCGATGATCTCGACCTGCTCCGCGAAGCGATCGAAGCGCTCCGCCGTTTCGGGGAACGGGATGCCGTACGCCCGATGCTCGGCCTCGTACCAGCCGGCGCCGAGACCGAGTTCGACACGACCGCCGCTCATCGCGTCGACCTGCGCGACGGAGATCGCCAGCGGCCCCGGTAACCGGAACGTCGCCGGGGTGACGAGCGTGCCCAGCCTGATGCGTGACGTCTCGCGGGCGATCGCGGCAAGCGTGAGCCATGCATCGGTGGGGCCGGGCAGCCCGCTGGGCCGGCCGATCGACATGTAGTGGTCGGATCTGAAGAACGCGTCGAATCCGAGATCCTCGGTCGCCTTGGCGACGCGGAGCAAGTCGTCGTAGGAGGCGCCTTGCTGCGGTTCGGTGAAGATGCGAACGTCCACGATCCGACCCTAGTCACCCCCCGTTGGTCGGTCAGGTGTTGCGTTCGTAGATCAGGCGCAGGCCGAGCAGCGTGAGGTCGGGCTCGAAGCGCGTCACGGTCTCGCAGTGCTCGATGAGGACGCTGGCCAGCCCGCCGGTGGCGATCACCTCGACGGCGCGGGGGTCCTCGGGATGCAGCGCGGCGCTGAGCCGGCGCACCATGCCGTCGACCTGACCGGCGAATCCGTAGATCACACCCGACTGCAGCGCCTCGACGGTGCTCTTGCCGATCGGGCCGCGGGTCGGCGCGACGAGCTCGACCTTGCGCAGCTGCGCGGCGCGCGCGGCGAGTGCGTCGAGCGAGATCTCGATGCCGGGGGCGAGTGCGCCGCCGAGGAAGTCACCGCGCGCATTGACGACGTCGAAGTTGGTCGTCGTGCCGAAGTCGACGACGATCACCGGACCTGCGACGAGGTGGTGGGCCGCCAGGGTGTTGACGATGCGGTCCGAGCCGACCTCCTTCGGGTTCTCGTACTGCAGGCTGACACCGGTGCGCACGCCGGGCTCTACCAGCACCATCGGGACGTCCGGGTAATAGGTCGCGAGCATCAGTCGCAGCTCGCGCATCGCGGCAGGAACCGTCGAACACGCCGACGTGCCGGTGATCTTGTACCCCGTGAGCAAGCCGCCGTACGTCAACGCGAGCTCGTCCGCCGTACTGCGCGCGTCGGTCTTGATGCGCCAGGAGTGCTCGAGGTGCTCGCCGTCGAACACGCCGAGCACGGTGTTGGTATTACCGATGTCGATCGCGAGCAGCATGGGCGAGTCCTTACCGGTCGGCTGTCGGCTGGAGGTCCAGTCCGATGTCGAGGACGGGCGCGGAGTGCGTTAATGCGCCGACTGCAAGGTAGTCCACGCCGGTCTCGGCGACCGCCCGAGCCCGGTCGAGCGTCAGACCCCCGGACGCTTCCAGCCGGCAGCGGCCGCCCGCATAGCCGACGACCGCGCGCAGCTCGTCGACAGTCATGTTGTCGAGCAGCACGAGTTCGGCACCCGCGTCGATGACTGCGCGCGCCTGCTCGACCGTGTCGGCTTCGACCTCGAGCGCCAGCGCCGGATAAGCCGAACGGACGAGCTCGAATGCACGCACCACACCTCCCGCGGACGCGACGTGGTTGTCCTTGATCAGCGCGGCGTCCGACAGCGACATGCGGTGATTCACACCACCACCGACGCGCACCCGGCCCTGTCCGACCGTTTCGAAGACGCGGGCCGCGACCGGCAACCCGGCCACGACGCCGTCGGCGCGCGGCACCAGGTCAGCGGAGGTAACGGCGCTCGCGGCGATCGTGGCCAACGTGGTGACGTCGCCGTCGGCGCCGACGTCCTCCAGAAGTGCTCGCGCGATCACCTCGTCCACGACGTGGGTGGACAGCGCCGGAGCGAGTTCGTCGTTCACTGTGCGACGAACTCCGTCTCGAGTTCACCGGCACCGTCGAGTACGGCGTCGATATGCCCTCGCCAGCGCTCGTCGTCGCGATGCGGGAAGTCGTCGCGCCAGTGCGAGCCGCGCGTCTCCTCTCGCAGCTTCGCCGCGCGGACGAGGACCGTCGCGATCGTCAACAGGTTCGTCGCTTCCCAGCTCTCCGTACCGGGCACCGCTCGGGTCTCGGCCGCGAGCTCGGCCAGGCCACGCTCGGCCTCGTCGAGTCCTTTCAGATCGCGCAGTACGCCCACGTGCGCCGACATGAGCTGCTGCAGCCGCGGACGGACGCTGTCTGCGACCAGGCCGGCGCTGCCGTGCGGGGCATGCACCGCGTGATGCGGCGGCACCGGCTCGCGCAGCCTCGCGACGATCGTGTCGGCGATGCGCCTGCCGAACACCAGTCCTTCGAGCAGGGAGTTGGACGCGAGCCGGTTCGCGCCGTGCACGCCGGTGCACGCCGACTCGCCACACGCGAACAGACCGGGGACCGACGATTCGCCGTGCAGATCGGTGCTCACGCCGCCGCTGGCGTAATGGCTTGCCGGCACGACCGGGATCAAGTCGTGCACCGGGTCGATGCCGTGCGAGAGCAACGTCGCGTGAATGGTGGGGAACCGCACGCGCCACTTCTCGGCGCCGAAGTGTCTGGCGTCGAGCCACATGTGCTCGGCGCCGGTCTCGTGCATGCGTCGCAAGATCGCCTTCGCGACGACATCGCGCGGGGCGAGGTCGGCGAGCTCGTGCCGGCCCTGCATGAAGCGCACGCCCGCGTCGTCGACGAGGAACGCGCCCTCGCCGCGGACGGCTTCGCTGACGAGCGGTTGCTGGCCGCGCGACTGCTCGCCGAGCCACGTCACCGTCGGGTGGAACTGCACGAACTCGAGATCACGCACAACCGCACCAGCACGTAGCGCTGCCGCCACGCCGTCGCCGGTCGACACGCTCGGGTTCGTGGTCGATGCGAAGACCTGGCCGATGCCGCCGGTGGCCACGACAACGGCTCGCGCCATGATCGCGCCGATTCCGTCGCGCTGGCCCTCGCCCATGACGTGCAGCGTCAGGCCGCTGACCGCACCGTCGGTCCCGAAGAGGAAGTCGAGCACGATTGCG
>DATGFB010000037.1:0-2723 GCA_035309605.1 Jatrophihabitantaceae bacterium | reverse complement strand
AGCGGCATGCGCTTACGCTACCAATCGGTGGACCGCCGAGTCCACCTTCCGCTTGTCGCGACGGTCGAAGCCTTGTCAGTCGCTGCGCGCAGCACTCTGGCGCAGATGCACGTAGGCGGCATCCAAGGCGATCGCAAGCTGGCCTGGATCCCTGCGCGCTTGTGTGAGGAGCAGGCCGCCCTGGATCGACGCCATCGTTGCCGTTGCGAGTGCGGCAACGTCGGCGTGTCGCTTGAGTTTGCCGTTCGCCTTCATCGCCTCGAGTCCGGCCGTAAGCGGAGCCTCCCACCGCGCAAATGACTCGGCGAGCGCGCGCTGGGCGTCGTCATCGCTCTCGGCGAGCTGCGCGACAAGGGTTCCGACGGGGCAGCCGCCGCGTCCGCCACTCGCCTCCTGAAACACGGTCATCGAGTCGAACCAGGCGCGGATCGCCCGCCAGCTGCCGCGGGCGAGATCGTCGCCGACGGCCGCGAGAACGAGGTCGGTGTTGTAGGCGATCACTGCACGGAGCAGCGCATCCCGATCGGCGAAATACAGGTACAGCTGGCTCTTGCTGACGCCTGCGCGTTCGATCACGTCGTCGAGACTCGTCCGGGCGACGCCGCGTTCCCGCACGAGTTCCGAGGCAGTCGCAGTGATTCGCGCCCGTGTCTCCTGTCCGCGGATCGTCCTCGGGGGGCCCACCGCCGGGATTGTAGGGGCGAGATCTGGTGTAACGGATGGGGTCGTAGGTGGACTAAACAGTCCAACATCGATCAAGGAGGCCCCTACATGAAACGCTCGACCACGCGCAGCTTCGGCGTCGCCGTTCTCACCGTTGCTCTCGTCGGCATCCTTGCCGGCGTCGCCGCCGTGAACGTCCGTGCCGCCGGCGCGACTGCGCGTCCCACGCTCAAGAGTGCGATCGCGCTCGACGCTGCCAACGAGACGATCACGCTTCCTCTGCACAAAGGCGTGACCGCGACCGGAAAGACGACGTGGTTCATCGTCATCGACTCGTCCTCGCAGGCCGACGCCGCGAGCCGCGGCGTCAACTTTGCGCCTCGCCTCGCCAACGTCCTCGGCACCAAAGCTGTGCAGAAGGTGTCGATTCGCGGCGGGGTGACGCGATTCGCGGGCACGGTCAACTTTGCGCCCAAGCGCGTGGTCGTCCCCTCGAAGACGGGCTTTCCGCCCGCCAAGGCCGTGCCCGGCGCAGTCGGCGACAAGAACTACAGCCCGCTGATCACCGCCGACGGCCACGTCGTCCTCGACGCACCGCAGGTCGCGAACGCCACCGGCCGAAGCGACTCGGTGACGAACCTCGACGTCGCTCACCTTCGCGTCACGCTCAAGCTCCTGCGCGGCTGGTTCTCGGGCACGCCGGTCCTGTATCTGCGCACGGACGGCTCGGCATCGCTCGTCACGGCACTTGAAGGCAGCACGCTCGCGCCGAACCTGAACGCGGCGCCCGGTCTCGGTTCGGACGCGGCATCGTCGGCGCGCTCGGCGATCATCCCTGTGATCAACGGCGCGCAGAGCGGAGCAAACCGGCAGGGCCTGCAGTCGGCTGTTCTCTCCGGCAAGGACCCGCTCAACATCACCCAGTCGTTTCCGGGAGCCCCCGACTACACGCCGGTCTGGGATCTGCACCCGGCCGTCTGGACGCCGAAGGCGATCAAAGACGGAAAGCGTGTCGAGCTCACCTCGGCCGCGCAGGTGGCCAAGGACGTGAAGGCGGGCCTCCTGACGAGCGCCGGTACTGGGCCTGCGAACTCGAGCCTCGGGGGCCTGAAGGCGCTCGGGATGATCTCGATCTGCTCGACGGTCGCGGTCGGCTGACCCGGGAGCGACTGAGACATGCGCGACTATCCCGAGAGCATCACTCCGGCTGACCACATCGAGCCGGCCCCGCGCCGCGTTCGCGCGATGCTGAACGGCGCGGTCGTGTTCGACACAACCGCTGCGCTCTACGTGTGGGAGTGGCCGAAGTACCCCCAGTACTACGTCCCAGTCGACGACGTGAACCGCGATCTCCTCGTCGATGAAGACAAGCCCGAGCGCTTGCATCGCGGCAGCGCGAAGCGCTACAGCCTGCGCGTCGGCGCCGTCGAGCGCAAGGGCGTCGCTCATCTCTACGCCGGCGATCGGGTCCCCGAGCTCGCGAACACGGTGCGTTTCGATTGGGCGGCACTCGACGCCTGGTTCGAAGAAGACGAGCAGGTGTTCGTGCACCCGCGCGACCCGTACACGCGCATCGACGCGATCCGCTCCACCAGGAGCGTTCGCGTCGAGTCCGATGGCGTCGTGCTCGCGGAGTCGTCGTCGCCGGTGATGTTGTTCGAGACGGGTCTGCCGACTCGCTACTACCTCGATCGCACCGATGTGCGTTTTGAGCATCTCGAAGCATCTGACACCGTGAGCAGTTGTCCCTACAAGGGCCGGACGACAGGGTATTGGTCGCTTGCGGGCGGCGAGAGGGACATCGCCTGGTCGTATGACTTTCCCACCGGCCAGCTGCAGCCGATCGCCGGGCTGATCGCCTTCTACAACGAGAAGGTCGACACCTTCCTCGACGGACAGCCGCTCGAGCGCCCGCACACCCACTTCTCGAAGTAGCCAACGAAAGGACGACATGACAACCCCGATCGCCGACGAAGTCGCGCGGATGCACGCCGACGCAAAGAGCCGCAACGAGTCCGACAGCCCCTTCACCCGCGAGCAGGCCATGCTCGCTGCTGAAG